>NZ_LROR01000052.1:0-51259 GCF_001675205.1 Clostridium coskatii
TGTTTGGTGAGAGATTCAATTATAACATGAAATTAGGGGGTCATTGTTTTTTTATTTAAAAAAACTTTGTAACCCTTGATATATAAAGAATATTTTTAAAAAATAGTGTAAAAAACTTTACACTAACAAATATTGAGGGGGGAAATTAATATGGATATTGTTGATGAGATCATATTTTTACTAAAAAAATTACAAGAGAATAATGAGGTAACTATTCCTAATATTAAAAATAAACTTACTTTTTCACAAATTCATTGCATTGCGGCTATAGAATATATCGAAGATGCAAATATAACTAAGTTAGCACAAGAACTAGGAATGACAACAGGTGCTATAACTAAAATGTGCAGAAAGCTATTAAACGAAGGCTATGTTTCGAAATATCAAAAAGAAGGAAATAATAAAGAAATATATTATGATTTAACTGAATTGGGGTTAGATGTATCCAGGGTTCATAAAAGAGTTCATGAAAAATCATATAATAGGAAAAAAGACATTATAGCCCAATATAATAATGAGGAGAAAGTTGCTATATTAAGGTTTTTAAATGACATGAATTCAATAATAAAAGATACATTTTCAGAAGTTATAGAAAATTATACTGGAAATGATGATTGAATCTAATAGAATATGGGGAGGATTTTATGAGTAATATTAATATAGTTAGTTATATTTGGAGTATATTTTGGATTTATTGGATATTAGCAGCGATAAAAACTAGATCCAATGTAAAAAAAGAATCAAGTGGTCAAATGAAAATAGAAAGATCAGTACATGTAATATTAGTAATAATTGCTTATGTCATTACCTTTTTTCAATTTAAAAATACATTCTTATGGAATAGAATAATACCTAATTATGGATATGCTCAATATATAGGAATTACAATTTTGGTCTTGTCTCTTTTATTTGCAATATGGGCGAGAATAGTATTAGGAAGAAATTGGAGTGGAGCGATTCAAAAAGTAGAGGGGCAAAGATTAGTTTGTAGTGGACCGTATAAATATATAAGAAATCCTATTTATACAGCAATGGTATGTGGATTTTTTGGAACTTTTATTACATTTGGAAGTTTAACTTCTTTTATAGGATTTTGTATCATTCTAATTACTTATATTATAAAAATAAATAGAGAACAAAGATTTTTAATAATAGAATTTGGTGACGAATATGAGAAATATATAAAAGGATCATGGGCGTTAATTCCTTATATATTCTAAATTTATAGTATTTATGAGGTTGTTACACTATAAAATTTTGATAATTAAAAAATAAGTTGAAATACATTTTAAATCATTATATGATGGATTCAGACATCGATGTAATCTATTAAAAAGGAAGGTAAATTTATGAATGTTAATGTTGAAATGATACCATCATATAAAATTGCTTATATACGAAGAACGGGTCCTTATGGTTCAGAAAACGTTCAAATAATGGAACAATTAAAAAGTTGGGCTAGAGAAAAAAATTTATTTAATGAAAGTTCAATCATATTAGGAATAGCCCAAGATAACCCTCAATTCACAGAACCTAAAGATTGCCGTTATGATATATGTTTAGTTGTTTTGGATGAATTTAAAGTAGATAATAAGTATATTAAATTTGGAAAAACTATTGGTGGTAAATATTGCGTATTTAAAATAAATCATACAGTAGATGCTGTGAAAAAAGCATGGACGGAGATATTTTCAGAGTTATCAAAAAGAAATTATAAATTTGATTATAGAAGACCTATTCTTGAACGTTATGCTATGCAGATGATAAATAAGCATTATTGCGAAATTTGCACACCAATATTATAGAAAATATTAAAACAGATCCTAATTTAGCTGCATGACCCTTAATGCAGCTTTAAATTTGCAGTATAATATATAGAAAATATAAATCCTATAAAAATAAAATGGAGTGTAGAGAAAAATGGGAAAGTACAAGCAAATTACAAAGAGAGGATTAATTTCATCAATAGTAGGCTACTCAATATTTACACTAGTATATTGGATTGCATTTTACGAGTTATATACTTTATGTAAATTTGGACGATTTAAAAATAATATAACTGTATTATTGGGATGTATGGTATTCTTTTTGGCTTGGTTTATAATTCTAATAATTAGAATTACGAAAAAACCAGCAGTTGCGGCTGACCAGAATGTAGATAGATATAAGTTCTATTCGCGTTGCAAAACTATATGGACTTGTACAATTATAATAGTTATAGTTCTTATAACATGTTTTTATGGAGTGAAAATATACCATAGTGCAATAAATTACAATGGAAAACTGTCATGGTTCTTAAGAGATTTAAAAAATAAAAGAACTGTAAAGCTTGAACATAATAATATATATGAAAGCGGTATGGAAGGGATATTTGCAGATGTTAACAAAAAAGTTCATATGCCACAAAAATTATATGTTGTAAATAACTTTAGTCTAAAATTTGATTCTAATGGACAAATTACATCTTTTGATACATTTCTTTATGGAAAAAATGCTAAAGGTGAGTTAGAAAGCTATTTAATTAGTTACAACAGCAAAAATTCAGGGAATATAACTATATATTTAAATGGTTATGTAAATGCAAATTATAATGATGACAAACTATTAGAACCATTAATTAAGACAATGAAAGTAATTCCACTTAAGAAAACAGTGAGAAACTGGCCTGAAAAGCAGTATGGTATTCTTTATTCTGGTAAACGAAGTTTTGGATATAATACAGATGGTATTGTTTATATTGATTCAAAAGGTAATACAAATTCAGCTGTTAATGCCTATTCTGAAATAGTAGGATATATTGTTTCTGTATTTGTACCGGGCAAAGAAAGTAAATATACTCCTGTTAGATACAATTTAACAGATTATTTAAATAATATTAAAACATCAGGACCTTCAAAGGACAATAAAGAGAGTTCTAATCAATCAAATAATGCTGAAGATCAATTTTATTTATCAAAGCAAGTTGGGTATCGTTTAGAAGTAACGGCAGCTGCGGCGGGTAGTAGATCTTATTCATTAACTGGTACTACCGATGGTGGACAAACATGGAAGACAATAAATGAAGATCCGTTTTCCGGGTCCCTTGGATCAGCAGTAGGAATAACATTTTTGAATAATAAGCTTGGATTTTTATGTTTATCTTATAGTGGTGGAAGCAAGGGTCAATTATACCGCACAGAAGATGGAGGAAAATCTTATAAAAAGGTAAATTTCCCAGAAGTGAAAGTAGCATTAAATGATGGAAAAACATATAATCCCTTTGATTTACCTGGAATACCTTATGAGAAAGATGGAAATCTCAATGTTTTAGTTGGACAGGGATCTGATGGAGATTATAATGGAGGCTGTAAAGCTTTGTACCAATCAAAAGATAATGGAGTAACATGGCAGTATTTAGAAAATAAAATAAATTAATAATTTTATTTTTCATTTGAACGTATGAAATTCGATAACTGCATTTTGCTATTAACATTTAATTTTTTATAAATATTTTGTATGTGATTATCAACGGTTTTAGGGGATATAAAAAGTTTTTCAGCAATTTGTTTATATGTTACTCCTTCCATGATAAGTTCTATAATCTGACCTTGTTTTTCTGTAATATTATATTTTTGCTTAAAGTAATCCGTAAGTTTATTATCAGCAATAAACGCTGGAGCGTTAAAATATTTTAAAACCAGCTTAAGATTAAAAATATTAATTGCAAGGAAATAAGAAGGAAGTGCTGCTATTTTTAAAATATCCATATTTTTAATGAAATGAATGTAAGAACTATATGATTCGAATATTATTAAAGGCAGAAATACTATAGTTAATAAAATAAAAGATTTTATTGCTTGTTTTAAATCCTTATTTACAACCTGTTTATAATTTGTTAGTCCAATAAATAGCTCGTATACAATTACAGCAATAATAGAAGGTCGTACTACAAACTTAAAAATATAGTAAGCACTAAATGAATAGTATATTGTTATTCCTACAAATTGAAATACAAAAATAGAAATGAATAATGTTTTCTTAAAATTTGTTATTTGTATACCAAAAAGATAATTTATTAAGAACAATCCTGATAAAGAACTAACTGATGTGCCAACAATATCTAAAAATTTAGATAAAAATGGAATAAATGAACTTACTTGAATTACATATTTTGAGTATAGTCCTAATGTTATTGAATTTTGAATAGCAAAAAAAGAGAGATTCAAGGCTATGAAAAATTTTAGAGAATTCTTTTTATTACTATTGTAGATAAAATAGGAAATCGAAATAGATGATACACCTGTAAATAATGAAATAATACAAAACAGTAAATGAATATCTTTCATAAAAAGATGTCCTTTCGTTACATTTTACTTTGAGAAAAGATTTAATGGAGTAAATTTTTTTCAAATGCAATATATAGTATAGAACAGATGATTTTAGAATTCAAGGAATTTAAACATAGTGATCATTAGTCAAGAGTATAAAACTGTGTAAATTCAGGGGTAGGGAATATTCCCTATCCTTATTTTTTATGCAATAAAGGGCTTTTTACCTATTGTTACTTGCTTATTTTTGATGTTTTAATGATTTATGAAAGCACGTGCTATTCTAAATAAGCTTTTGTATGATTAAAAAAATTATAAGTGAGGTATACATATGAAATTAAGAAAGAAAATCAGTTTTTTATCCTTTTTTTTGTTACCATTACGTTAAATTATTTTTCACCAGTTCTTATAGTACAAGGAAGTTTTGAAAAAACATTTACAAGTATGCACATTATATTTGGATTAATGATTTTATTTGCAGTTTTCTTTGGAGGAGCATGGTGTAGTTATATATGTCCTTTTGGTGCGTTACAAGATTTACTGCCCGATACTAGTTCTAAAGGTAAGTTACCAAATTTTAAATTATTAACAGGAGGTGTTTTCTTAGTTTTAATAGTAGCACCCATAGTAATAAGTGGCTTTCAAAGAATAATAGTTCCTTATCATATGCAAAATACTAAAATTTCCATAAGCAGCGTACATGATGTAATTCGATACTATATAATAACCATATCTATTATTTTGATAACAATAGCAGCAGGCAAAAGGACATGGTGTCGATACATCTGTCCAATGTATATATTTAATTATGTTGGAATTAAGATAGGAAGATTTTTTAAGTTACCTACCTTGAAAATAGTAAGTGAAAGTGATAAATGTACTGATCACTGTTTGATGGGGCTTGATGTAGCTAATATGGTTAAAAATAATAAATGGAATACTAATGATTGTATCAAATGTGGGGAATGTTTAAATCAATGTAAATGTGATGCGTTGAAAATAAAGTGGACAAAGTAGGTAAGTAACAAAGTGATATTTTAAGTATAAGAAGAATATGTACATATAAATGATATAGATCAATATTTGTTTCATGCTGGTACAAAATATGATAACCCAGTGATGTTGTTTTTACATGGTGGGCCAGGTCTTGCAGAATCAACACTTTCTCATATTTTTCAGGAAAAGTGGGAGGAAATTTTTACAATAGTTCACTGGGACCAGCGTGGTGCTGGAAAAACATTTACTAAAAATCCAGATAAGTGTCCTACAATTGATTTAGCTTTGTAGTCCAATGATAAAAAATATCTAAAAGAGCTTGAAGCTTTAGGCGATTATCCAGGAAACTACCATGGTACTGATTTTAAGAAAAAATCTGAAAAACTACGTAAAGTTCAAGCTAAATATGGTTTAGCTGTTAACAGCAACTTTTCTGCAATTATGGGTCTAATTAGAAGTCCTATTTTTAGGAGGATTACATTGTAAGGTGTAAGTCTACTCGGCTATTGTGGTGATTAATTTATAAAAGAAGGTATGTAAGTGAAAAGTATATATGATATGAAATTGTTCGTGAATCTATATGATTGTTTTGGGTATAGATTTGTTTTTTATGCAAATCTACACCCATTCTCCAAATAGCAAACTTATTTTACTTTTGCAATGTCCGCCATAGTTTGGGCACTTGCAGTAATTTCTTCTAATGTGGAAGTTATCTCTTCAGTGGTGGCTGCTTGACCTTCTGAAATAGATTGAGCTTCATTTATTGTTTTAAAAGTTTGTTCTATGTTTTTACTTATTTTTGACAATACCCTAGAAACTTTTTGTGAAGATTCACTACTTAATTGTGCTAACTTCCTCATTTCACTTGCAACAACTGTAAAACCTTTGCCTTGGTCACCTGACCTGGCTGCTTCTATAGCTGCATTAAGTCCCAACAAGTTAGATTGCGAAGCTATATTTTGTATCATGTTAATAATTTCATTACTTTCTTTTATATTATTTTCTGTTTGTTTTGCAGTTTTTACTATATCTTCTATAACATTGTTTAATTTTTCTGATTCAGCACTAATTTCTTCAATACTTGCGCTGGTTTCTTCAAGGGAAGAAAATAAGCTGTCTGCTGATTCTTCAACTTTAAATTGTTGGTCTAAACTTTTTCCTATACCAACACCACCTACAACATTTCCTTCAGAATCTTTAATTGGATATGTAACTGCTTTAAATGGAACTCCATGTATTTCTTTAGAAATTATTGTACTGTATATCCTACCATCCTTCATTGTCTTATGTAATGGATCACCAATTGGTATATTGTCGCCTTTATTAATTCTTAAATCTAGTGTATCACTAGGTCTATAATATAAATACGTTGTTTTATCTACAACTGTTACCCCTATATCTTCTTGTAACACATCTTTAAGTACAGGCATGACTTGTAAAAATGCTTCTAAAATATCCTTTTTCATTGTAATACCCCCCTCTACATTGAACTATTTTTTATATTTGTTAAGTTACACTTTATTTTATCATACTTTTTATAAATTAACTTATCATAGAAAACTAAAAATACAGTTTTTTTGTCGATAACAGTTTGAAATTATTATATTGAAAAGGGTGGGTGTATTGGAGGTAAACTAAAAAATTTCATTTATATTTTTTGTTATTTACGTTTTAAATATTGTATAAATAATTTAACTTGTGGCAGCATGTAATAAAAATTTTTACATAAAATATAGGTGCTGCGAGAAAATGGAGCTCCATCTGAAAAATATAAATCTTTAATATAACCGTCAAAATTTTTTAAGCAAATTTTTGGGAGGATACCCCATCCTAGTCCGTGCTTAGCCATTTCTAAACAAGTATCAATATTGTCAACCCAAAGTTTTGTATTGTTAATAGATATGTTATTTTCAAAAAGCCAAGTCTGAATTTTTCCTTGTGAAATGAGATCAGTAGTTCTGCCAATGTATGAATAAGAATTAAGAGAGAGATTTGCATTTTCCTTACTGCATACGAGGCACATCGGTTCAGTACCTAATAGTATGGTAACTTCGTCCCACTTGTATTCTCCCCGTATGATGACTATAGAAAATTCATCGTTTTTAAGTCTATTATATAAATTTTTGCTATGATCAGTAGCTATATTGACATCAACATTTGGAAATGCTTCTGTATAATTTTTTAAAACTTTAGGAAGGCGATATCGTGCATAGTTTAATGAAACTCCAACAGTTAAATTTCCACCTATAAAGTTATGGTTGGAGGATACATGTTCACGCATTTGCTTTAGAGTATTTACTACAGTTTTAATATAGGGGATGATGCTTTCGCCTAAAGGGGTAAACAATACTCCTTTTTTTGAACGAATAAGTAAATCGGTACCTAAATCTTTTTCTATTTTTTTAATTCTCTTTGTCAGGGCAGGTTGAGTGATAAATAATTTTTCAGAGGTCTTTGTAATATTTTTTAATTTATATAATGTCAAAATTAGTTTGTAATCTTTTTCATCCATAGTTATTAATCCTTTATCCATTACTTTTAGTTATGACTATTTATAAAATAGTATCATTATACATTGTACATTATAACATATATACTGAAATTAAAAGATTAAAGAAAAATTTTTAGATTAAAAGGAGATAAAATGATTAGTACAAATAAATTTAAATCGGATACTTTTACAATTACCAAACTATTTTTTACATGGTTACAAATTGGTTTTACATCATTTGGCGGTGGCGCAACTACCCAATATCTTATTCAAGAACAATTTATTTATAAGCATAAATGGATAACAGATGAGGAATATGCTAATATTATTGGAATGTGTCAAATAACACCTGGTATGAATATTATTACATATACGATACTTATAGGAAAAAAATTGGCTGGAGGGATAGGAATATTTATATCCCTGGTGGGACTTATTTTGCCTAGTGCAGCAGTTACAATTGTATTAACTACGATTTATACTTCCATTAGCAAGTCATCAAAAGTACATTCTGCACTTCATGCTGTATTTGCTGCTATTTTTGGTATAGCTTTAGCTACAAATTGGAGAAATGTACAACCTATTATTATAAAAAATTATAAAAGGGGATCTATGATTTTTGGGGTAACAATTGCAATAATGATAGGCAGTGGTGCTATTTATATATTTTTGAATCCATCTGTAATTTTATTATATGTTTTAGGTGGATTATGTGGTGCTGCTGCTTATTGGTATATTTCTAAAAAAGAGGTGAGGGTTAATAAATGAGCTGGGTTATATTTTTTTGGACTTTACTTAAATCGGTTTTATTTTCTTCAGGAGGTTACGGCCCCTTACCTAGTTTGCACTCTGATTTTATAAATTATGGATGGGCAGGACAGAAACAATTTACTGAATCTTTGGCAATTGGACAAATTACTCCTGGACCTAATGGACTTTGGGTTGTCAGTTTGTGCTATTTGGTTGCTGGATTACGTGGAGCACTATTAGCATGTATTGCATTACTTCTACCACCATTATTGATTCTAATCGTTCAGCGTTGTTATACTCGTATTGCAAAGTATCCAGCAACACAAGGACTACTTGATGGAGTAGTAATTGTTATAGCTAGCTTTAGTGTAATAGTTGTATTTAAAATATTTGTAAGTAATGGTATTGATGTAGAGACGATTGCCATTGCATCTATAAGTTCTATCTTAACGATATCAAGGCGTGTATCTACAAATGTTATACTACTAGTTTCAGTTTTAGTAGGTATAGTATTTTAATTGTATGGGGCAATGCGGTTTGCATAAAATAGAAAATAATGTTATCTTATTCAAATAGAGTTTGTGAACTATGAATACTTGTGACAAAGGAGTGTTGAATAAATGAATATTAATATTATACTATTTAATAATTTTGAGACTTTAGATATATTTGGACCAATAGAAATACTAGGACAAATAAAAGACTATCAAATACACTATTATTCAGAAGCTGGAGGTGTTATCACCAATGCACAAAATCTCAAAGTTGTAACTGAGCCTATTAGTTCGGCAGATGAAAGTGGTATATTAGTTATTCCAGGAGGAATGGGTACAAGAGAATTAATTAATAATACATCTTTTTTAAATAAATTAAAGTCAATTGCAGAGAAATCTACATACTGTTTATCTGTATGCACCGGTTCAGCAGTATTAGCGAGGTGTGGAGTTTTAAAGAATAAAAAAGCTACATCTAATAAACAAGCCTTAGAATGGGTAAAATCAGTAAGTGACCAAGTAAACTGGGTGAAAAAAGCGCGTTGGGTTGCTGATGGAAAGTATTATACATCATCAGGTATTTCAGCTGGAATTGATATGACATTGGATTTCATTTCGGATAGATTTGGTAAAGATAAAGCTATAAAAATTGCTAATGATATTGAATATATATGGAATGATGATTGTACAAATGATATATTTGCAGGATAAATTTTAAGTTTGTAAAGTTGCAAAGCAAGTGTTAGTATGTTTTTTGCAAAACATTAATTGAGTTTTTATGCCGTGCAGTGAAATTTAATATAACTAATTTTAGGAGGAGTGAAAGTTGAAAAAGTTAGTAGTTTATGAATCTATACATCATAGTAACACTGAAAAAATAGGTAAAATAATAGCAGAGTGCTTAAATGCTGATTTGGTAAAAGCTGATGATATAAATACAAATACTCTAAATGACTATGATTTAATTGGTTTTGGTTCTGGAATATATTATGGAAAGTTTCATAAAAATATTGTTGAACTAATTGATAAATTGTCAACTTTATCTGGTAAAAAAGCATTTATTTTTTCAACCAGTGGACAAGGTAAGAATAAATACAATAACCTTATTGAACAAAAATTGAAAGAAAAAGGTTTTGAGGTTGTTGGAAGTTTTGCGTGTAAAGGCTATGATACCTTTGGACCATTTAAGATATTTGGAGGAATTGCAAAAGGCAGGCCCAATAATGAAGATCTTCAAAATGCAAAAGAGTTTGCTCAAAACTTGTTTGTTAAATAAAACTACATGATATTGATGATGTATATAAGAATGTAAAAAACTATTGACATTTACTTTTTCTAATTGTTAAAATGTAAATGTCAATAGTTTTTTACATTTTTGACTTTTGTCCGATGGCTACCAGCCGTAATACCCCCATCGCACACAGCGAAAGCGACTATCGCCAAATCAAAGATTTGGGATATCTGCTTTTCTTATAAAGTGGGGTATAACGGCTGCTACACCCCTGGATAACGAGCTCTAAGTTTCAGATGGAGAAAAAAACTCCACCTGAAACCAAGAACTCTGTTTATATTAAATTTAAGTGAGGTGCAATTATTGTGAGAAAAATGGATGAAATGGAAATGAGTATTAGTTTGAAAGCGATAAAGTGTGCTTGGAGCTATACAATTATATTTTTAACGATTTGGGTTATATACAATTTTATTCATACTAAAGAAATTGGATTAGCTGGGTTCCTTTTGATAACACAAAATCTTGTTATGATATCAGTTGAATATTTTTTGAAATGGAAGCTTGGTAAAGATGAAAAATAATATAAAGGTTTTACGAAAACAGCTTGGGCTTAGACAGGAAGATGTGGCAAATGCTTTAAATGTAACAAGACAAACTATAAATGCCATTGAAAATAGTAAATATAATCCTACGTTAGAGTTAGCAATGAGGTTAGCTAAATTATTAAATACTACAGTAGATGAATTATTTATACTTTGTGATTAAGTTTTGAAAAGTGATAAATAATAGTAAATTTGTAAGCTTTGAGAAACATAAAAAAATTAAGCTATCAGTGATAATGAGCATTATGATATAATGAAAATACATTTTAAATTTAGGCTGTATGGGGAAATTATGGATTGGATTGATTAAATGAAATTTTTATATAAACTTATATTAGTGCTTGGAATTTTAATTGCTTTAAGTTGCTTTGTTCAATTTGTAGTGTTTAATAAATTTTTTATTTCTAATACTAATTCTTTATTATTGAGTACTAATGAAAAAGCCTCAAAAGATGTTAGTATGCAGCTTATGGAAAATTTTAATAAAATACAGAATCTTGTAAAAACAGTTGCTGAAAATGAGGAAATTAGAGAAAATCAGGAGCTTCTTAATAAATTTAATGAAATTATACCTGAAGTAGATGCAGTAACAATTCTTAATTCCAAAGGAGACATTTTACGTATGTATGGCAATATACATAGCCCTGGCGTTTCAAATTTGGCATACAGAGATTATTTTCGTGAGGCAATTCATGGCAACACTTATATCAGTAATGTTTTCAAAATCGCTAGTGGAACTAAGGTAGTTGTAATATCAGTTCCAATTGTGAAAGATGGCAGCATTGATGGGGTAGTTGTTGGGATTGTTAAATTACAAGGAACTTCTTTAGCATCCATGTTTGATAATAAGGAGTTTGGAAGAAGTGGTTATATTTCCATTTTAGATAGCCATGGTTATGTTGTTTATCATCCTAATAAAGAACGAATTGGTAAGAAATCTATAATTTTTGATAAATTGCAGGGAAAATCAGGTTCGAAGATCATGAAAGACTATTCAGGGGAGGAGCAGTTTGTTGGGTTTAGTAAAATTCCAAATTTGAACTGGTATGTAACGGTTATTACCCCTACTGCTGATATAATGACAAGTAGGAATATTGTAGTTTATGAAACATTCCTAGGGTCAGTTATAGTTGGTATTTTGATTATTTTACTTGGTATATATACAATAAAACGATACAGCAAGCCGCTGGATAATTTAATCTTTTCATTCAATGCTTTGAAAGCTGGAAAATATAAAAAGATTGATTCACATAATTATGGCGAAGAGTTTCAGGAAATGGTTATAGTTTATAACAGTACAATTGAGAGATTGGAAAAAGAGTATAATGACCTTGAAGAAGCTGCTGATATTGATTCTTTGACAGGTGCTTATAATAGACGAGCCTTTAATAACTTTTTAAGTACCTTGAATGAAGAAATAAGTAATTGTAGTTTGGGGAGTGTAGGAGTTCTTTTACTGGATATTGACCATTTTAAAGAACTGAATGATACATCAGGGCATTTAGCTGGAGACAATGTACTTAAAAAACTTGCTGAAATAATGAAATCTACTGCTGGAGATAGGTCTGTATTTCGTTTTGGAGGAGATGAATTTGCTGTTGTAATTCGCAATATTTCAGATGAAAGATTGTTATCCATTGCAGAAGCAATTCGATTAAAATGTGAAGAAACTTTAAATGGTTGTACTGTTAGTATTGGTGCAGCTAAATTTCCCAAAGATACTTATTCTATAGATAAGTTGATAGATTTTGCGGATAAGGCTCTTTATATAAGCAAAAAAAGTAGAAATAAGGTAACTATTTTTGTGAAATAAACTTAAATTCTAAATTTGCAAAGGAGAAGCTACAATGGAATTATGGGATGTATATGATAGTGAAAGAAATAAAACAAATAGGACAATGGTTCGGGGAAGGGATTTTAATGAAGGCGATTACCATATGGTTGTTCACATTTGCATATTTAATTCGAAGGGAGAGATTTTAATTCAACAAAGACAGCCATTTAAAGAAGGTTGGTCTAATATGTGGGATATTACAGTTGGGGGAAGTGCAATTGAAGGTGAGACAAGTCAAATGGCTGCAAAAAGAGAACTGATGGAGGAATTGGGAATCAAAATTAATCTGCAGGATATAAGACCACATCTTACAATTAATTTTGATAATGGATTTGATGATGTATATTTAATTCAGAAGGATATAGATATTGTTGATTTAACTTTACAATATGAAGAAGTTAAATGTGTAAAATGGGCTTCAAAAGAAGAGATTTTTTCTATGATAGATAGTGGAGAATTTATTCCATATTATAAAAGTTTAATACAATTATTTTTTGATAGTAAAAATCAATATGGATGTCATCAAACAATATAAAAAGTAATTGGAGGAAATGTTATGTTTCAATCAAGATGTGGAGTGTGTTGTAATGAATGTGAGAGAAAAGAAAAAGTAAATTGTACAGGGTGTATTAATATGGAAAAGCCATTCTGGGGTGGAGAATGTGGTGTAAAAAAATGTTGTGAAGGTAAGGACTTAAATCACTGTGGAGAATGTTCAGAATTTCCATGTGAGATGCTTTCTACTATGGGGGCTGCAGAGGGTTTTGACCCAGAACCCAAAATTCAACAATGTAGAAAGTGGGCTAATGAATAAAATCAAAATAATGTTAGTACATTAAAATATTTAGAAATAGTTTATTTGTGAAAAAAATAGTTTTTATATGTATTTTGATGCTTGTGGAATATGTTATCTGTTTCAAAAGCTTGGCATATCAGAAATAACACTTGCAATGTGTTCTTATGATTATGATATGGCCAAGCAAGGAGGTTCAGTGCTTACGCGGCAGTATACTTTAGCGAAAGGTGGAACCTGCTGTGATTTTCATTATCAGAAAAAGTAATATCCAATAGTCCAACAAATAGTAAATTTGTAGAGGTGTTGAAATGTTGAGGTTAAGGTCTTATAAAAGGTGTGATGCAAAATATATTGTAAATTGGATAAAAGACGAAGTTTCTTTTCGAGAATGGTGCATTGTTCTCCAAATAGGATTATAGTTATTTAGAGAACGATGTACTAGATTTAAAATATTTATTAAGATAATAAATAGGATTGTTCTAATGCATGTATCTGATCTACAAGCATTTCATTATAAGGAGTATCAATACAGTAGGTTTGTCCAAGATTGGCGACTACACCATTAATTTTATCAATTTCTGTACGGCGTTTATGCTGACGGTCTTGATACATGCTAGCATAACCGACAGCATCGCTTATGCATACATGTTGCACAGTTTCAAGAGCTTCTGCTTGGTTAAAGCATGTGCCATCAGCTTTAGCTACAAGGACACATTCGTGAACTACTTTTGTACAGATTTCCCAGAGATAAGGATTGGAATGAATTTTACCTAGATTACACTCCATTATTGCGGATAGGGCATTTACACCACAGTTTACAAATAATTTTCCCCATAGTACTTTTTGAATATTACTAATGATGTTGACGTCTAGATTGCACTGGCACATGGCTTGTGCTATAATTTTCACTGCTTTTTGTGATTCATCGCAGGGAAAGTCAGGACCAATATTGGTAGGGCCACAGCCTGAGTGGAAAAATTTGCCTAAACCAAGGCTAACACTGTTATGGCTGCTGGTGCCAACGATAATATGTTCTTTTTTAACAAAATTTGCAATGTCGTGATTGTTACCAGCACCATTTTGTAATGTCATGACAATGGTTTTTGGGCCAATTATAGCTTGATTTTCTTTGACTGCATCAAAAGTGTTGATACTTTTTACGAATACAATCAATAAATCCTGAATTCCGATATCAGTTCCACTTATTGAGGCTTTAATGGTATAATTTGATTCAGTATTGTCTTTTTCAACCTTGGTTAGACCATTTGTATTGATGGCATCTACTTGGGGCTTATAACTATCCAGCAGTGTTACTTCATGGATACTAGAAAGATAGGTAGCATATAAACTGCCCATAGCACCAGCTCCTAAGATTGCAATTTTCATAGTCTTACCTCCTGTAACATAAAAATGTAATTTAAATTTCAAATTACACTTTAGCATATCAAAATAGTAAAATAAAATGCAGATTATTCAATGGAATCATGATGAAATTTCATGTAATATATTAAGTTATGGTGAAAAGGGGAGAGCATTTATGGACATAAATAAATATGCACTTTTTGTAAAGGCAGCTGAAATTGGAAATTTGACAAGGGCTGCCACGCAATTAAGCTATACCCAGACTGCGGCCAGTCATATGATTTCTTCTTTAGAAGATGAGCTAGGAGTTAAACTTCTGTATCGTGGAAGAAATGGAGTTTCTGTAACAGAAGAAGGGGAACAGATTTTAAGCTTGGCAAAAGAAATTGTGATAAATGATGAGAGGATACATCAAATTATTGGTCAGGAAGGAGTATACAGAGGAAATGTGCGAATTGGAGTCATTACTAGTGTAGCGGTGCAATGGATGCCTAAAATAATTAGGAAATTTCGCAAAGAATATCCACTGGTAGAGCTGCAGATAAATGATGCCATTAATTATGAATGGATTAAAGACTGGTTTTCCAAGGATGAAATTGATTGTGCTTTTACTGCAGAAAATGGAATGACTAATGGTAATGATATTCCACTAATATCCGATCCTTATTATGTAATAATGTCTAAGCACCATCCTCTTTGTAGATATGAAAAAATTACAAAGGAACTACTGGCAGGGGAAACTTTTGTTATTCCAAGTGAAGGAACTAATTATTCTATTGGAAGAATTTTAAGACAAGCAAAGGGCAGGTTACTAGAACATACTAGATTTTTAAGCGATCAATCAACTATTGCGTTAGTTCGAAGTGAATGTGGTATCAGTATTTTACCAGAACTAGTGTTAAATTCTTATTCATGCGAGGGACTAGTTAGGAAAAAATTGGAACCTAAGGTCAGTAGAACCATTTGCCTTTGTCTCCCGAACAGAAAATATATAAGCCCTAGTACAAAGGCTTTTGTGGCATTTGTACAAAAGTGGGCCCAGAAAGGATAGTTTAGCCTTAAAAGATTTCAAAGAAAAGTTAATATATAGCATGATTTCAACAAGTGAGAGATGAAAGTTAAAAAGTTTAAAAGTAGTACTCTTTTATAAACAAATGGCATAATTTATATCTGAATATTATGATTTATTTAAAAAAAGTAGGAAAAAATTAAAAAAGTGTTGACAAAGGCATGTACACAGTTTAAAATTAAATTCATCAAAGAAAAGTGATGATGGAGATAAGTAAAAAAAATATTTCACCAACAGTGAGCTGGAGATAGTGTGAATCTAGTGGCAGAGTTTTTTTGAATAACACTCCGGAGTTGCAAACTGAAATATTTGTAAACTGTATCTTAAACTAAATGTTTGAGATAGGTTCAAATTAAAGTAGGAGCGTCGTATTCCATGCGTTATTTGGATACCAGTAGTAGCTGGAAGGAGACCATTATTATATGGTAAATTAGGTGGCACCGCGGATAAGCATCAATTCGTCCTATTGTTTTATTAGGATAAATTGATGCTGTTTTTATAACCAAGGAGGAATATTAATATGTGTACAATTATGTGCTATACAGGAACGGATATGAAGCATGAAAAATTTGCAGAGGCATTGCAGAGAACTGAGTCCAGAGGACCGGATATGACGGAAATTCTTACTTTGCCATCTGGTATTTTGGGTTTTCAAAGACTTTCTATTATGGATTTAAGTTTTAGTGGAATGCAGCCATTCACAAGGAAAACAGATGCAGCTATCTGTAATGGTGAAATTTATGGCTTTCGTAAAATTAAAGAAGAACTAATAAAAAAAGGACATAAGTTTATTTCTGACAGTGATTGTGAAATATTGCTTCCTATGTACTATGAATATGGATTGGATATGTTTTCAAAACTAGATGCAGAATTTGCAACTATTATATATGATGGAAAAAAGGATAGATACATTGCAGCACGAGATCCAATTGGAATTCGTCCTTTATTTTATGGCTATTCTTCATCAGGTAAGATCATGTTTGCAAGTGAAGCTAAAAACTTGGTTGGTCTTACATATAAAATTATGTCATTTCCACCAGGACATTACTATGCTGACGGTAAATTTACGTGCTATTGTGATATAGCAGCAACAGAAAGTGATTACTGCAAGGATGACTTAGAAACTATTTGCAGCAATATTCATGATAAATTGGTAGCTGGTGTAGAAAAACGTATGGATGCTGATGCTCCTGTAGGTTTCTTGTTAAGCGGCGGTTTAGATAGTTCACTCGTATGTGCAATTGCTCAAAAAATGAATCCTGAAAAACCAATTAAAACATTTGCTATAGGCATGACTGAAGATGCAATTGATTTAAAATATGCAAAAGAAGTTGCAGATTACATTCATAGTGATCATACTGTTGTTTATATGACAAAAGAAGAAGTAATCGAATCACTTGACGAGGTTATTAAAATTCTTGGAACATACGATATTACTACAATAAGAGCAAGTATGGGAATGTATTTGATTTGCAAGAAAATACATGAGATTTCTGATGTCAGAGTGCTTCTCACTGGTGAAATTTCTGATGAATTATTTGGCTATAAATATACTGATTTTGCTCCAAATGCAGAAGAATTTCAAAAGGAATCACAGAAGAGAATTCGGGAGCTTTATATGTACGATGTACTTCGTGCAGACCGTTGTATAAGCTCAAATTCTTTAGAAGCAAGAGTACCATTTGGTGATTTAGATTTTGTAAAATATGTTATGTCAATTGACCCAGAAAAGAAATTAAATAAATACAACATGGGTAAGTATCTTTTGAGACATTCATTTGAAGGCGATTACTTGCCACATGATATTTTATATCGTGAAAAAGCAGCATTTAGTGATGCTGTAGGGCACTCTATGGTAGATTATTTAAAGGAATATGCAGAAACATATTATTCTGATGAAGAATTTGAAAAGCTATGTAAAAAATATGAATATCACGTTGAACCATTCACGAAAGAATCATTGCTATACAGAGAAATTTTTGAAAAATATTATCCAGGACAAGCAGATATGATAGTAGACTTTTGGATGCCAAACAAAGAATGGGAAGGCTGTAACGTAAACGATCCTAGTGCTAGGGTATTATCAAATTATGGTGCTAGTGGTAAATAATTAAGAAAAAATTATTAGTCAGATATGTAAAAATTTGACTAATTTTAAATATGAATATTTTTTATTTATCCGATGACTACCTGCTCTAATACTCCCACGCACTCTGTGAAAGCAACTACCACCAAATCGAAGATTTGGGATATCTGATTTTCTCCAAGTGTACGTTGCGAGCAGCTACGTTCCTGGATAACGATTTCCCCTAAAGGATAACGCCTTCTAAGTGCTAAAGGCACTAAGAAGGCTGTTAATAAGCATCAGGTGGAGTCAAAACTCCATCTGATGCTTAGAAATCTGTTTATAGTATATTAAAAAAAGAGTCTCGTCTATACTTTAAAAGTTTGCAAAAAGTGCTTAGCTGCAGAAGATAGATATTGATCTTTCATCCATACTATAGTAGTATTTGTATTCAATGACGGTTCATTAATTTCTTTGTAATTCAAATTTGTATTTGGAATGAGTTCAATCCAATCCTTTGGTACAATGCCAACACCCATTCCTGTATCTGCTAGTAATAATATTGATCGAGTATCCTCAATTTTACAGAGTATTCTTGGATTAAATCCTGTCTGTTTGCATAATTCTATTATCATTTTTTCATATCTGCGATGTACTAACAGAGGTTTATCTGCAAGTTCGTTTAGACATATCTTTCTTTTATTATTCCAATAGAAACTGTTACTACTTGCAGCCACCATTGGTTCAATAGGTAAGCTTATTGATTCGTAAGTTTCCGAATTTAAAGGGGTACGTATAATTCCAATTTCAATTACGCCGCTTTTTAACAATTCTAAGATTTCATTTGTACTGCATTCGCGTATTTCAAAATTTATTTTTGGATATTTTTTATTAAAACTATATATTCGCTGAGGTAAAAGTATATCTCCTGCAGAAGATATGGTACCGATTGATAGCGTTCCTTCCATTCCCTCATTAAAGTCCTTTAGCTCTTTAACTGTTGAGTCCATTAATTCTATTATTTGCTTAGATCTATGCCATAATCTTTTGCCTGCATCAGTTACTTGAAATTTCCGGGTAGTTCTTTCTATCAATTTAACATTTAATTCTTCTTCTAGAAGTTTTAATTGCTGGCTGAGATGTGGTTGAGCTATATGTAATTTTTCAGATGCTTTGGTTATGCTTTTTTCTTCAGCAATTGTAAGAAAATAAGTGAGCTGCTTAATATCCATAAAAGTAATCACTCCATGTATTAGATTTATACATATTTTTGTATAAGTATAATAATTTATACGTATTTTTAGTATATATGTTTATTTGTTATAATGGTAAATGAAATGATAAATAAAGTCAAGCGAGGTATAAAATATGAAAATGTATGTAGGCTTAATTGTTTCTTTTTTTCTTTTAGTTTTCAGTGTATTAAAGAACATATTTATTGGATATACGTTAATTGTTTGCTGGATCTTATTTACAGTAATAGCTTTAAAAAAAGGGTATACTTTAAATCAAATAGCTAAAATGTCATTTAATGGAGGTAAGCAATCTTTTGTAGTCCTAAAAATATTTGTACTAATTGGTGCAGTTATTGGTTCATGGATGGCTTCAGGTACAATAGCAAGTATAATATATTACTGTATAAAG
The DNA here is from genome assembly GCF_001675205.1 of Clostridium coskatii. Lineage (NCBI taxonomy): Bacteria > Bacillati > Bacillota > Clostridia > Eubacteriales > Clostridiaceae > Clostridium > Clostridium coskatii. Next base: position 19,642 of record NZ_LROR01000052.1, read on the forward strand.
TATATAAATCCTTCTACCTTTGTGCTTTCAACATTTATAATTTGCTGTATAACATCTTTTTTAATAGGAACTTCTTTAGGAACGGTAAGTACTGTTGGAATACCTTTAATGATAATAGCTAGAAGTGGAAATGTTAACTTAAATGTAATAGCAGGTGCCATTATAGCAGGTGCTTACTTTGGAGATAGATGTTCTCCAATGTCGTCAAGTGCTAACTTAGTTGCTAACTTAACTAAAACAAACATATATACTAACATTAAAAATATGATGCGTTCAGCCCTAATTCCCTTTATACTATCCTTAATTTTTTATTATATATTTTCAATGTTTCAGCCATTAAAAGTTGTAAATAATATTCTATCAGTAGAACTTTTAAAAATGTTTAAAATTAATTTTATTATATTAACACCTGCCATTTTAATACTCATATTGGTGTTGTGTAAAGTTAAAGTTAGTATTTCTATGCTAGTTAGTACTCTATTAGCTTCTGTTATAGCTATATTTTTTCAGAATTATAGCTTAAAAGGGGTAGTCTCTGATATTTTTTTAGGATTCACAATAACTAACCATACACCTTTACAAAATATTATAAAAGGCGGCGGCATTATGTCTATGCTAAAACCCTCGTTGGTAATATTTGTATCTTGCTCTATTGCAGGGATATTTGAAGGTATAAAAATGTTCGATGGACTAAAAAGTTTGCTTTTAAAACTATCATTAACTCAATATAAGTTATTTGGCATTACGTCAATAGTTAGTATAGCGTCTGCGGCATTTGGCTGTAATCAAGCAATTGCTACTGTTATGACAGATAAAATTATGGAGGACTGTTATGATACTACTAGCAAATATCAGTTTGCCTTAGATCTAGAAAATTCAGGAATTTTAATTGCTGCACTTATCCCATGGAATATAGCTGCATTAGTCCCTACATCAACTATGAATGTAAGTACAACAGGGTACTTGCCTTATGCATTTTATCTTTATATATTACCTATCATATATTTCATACATTTTAAATATTCGAGCGGAACTAAAATTAAATGTGAGTACAATACTAGCTATAAATGATATGTTTAAGAGGTGATTATCATAAAATTTCTTATTGTCAGTGAAGACCAATCTACTAGTTCTATTTTATCTAAAATTATTGAAGACCATAATCTTGGAGAAATAATTGAATATAGCTGTTCTAAATTTATTTCAGATAGTTATCTGTTAAATATAAAAGCTATTGATATTCTTATTATAAGATTACCAATAGCTATTGCTAATAAATTAATTCCTAAATTTAATGGAAAAATTATAGTAGTTTCTGACATAAGTGATAAAACAATTATTGCCCAAACTTACTTATCAGGAGTTCAATATTATATTACTACACCAATTAATGAAATTGAGATCATAGAAGTTATTAAAAAAGTAGTAAAACTTATCAAACTACAAAAATGCATGCATAATATTAAAAATATATTAAATATGGCAGAAACAAAAACTTAACTATAAGTTACTAGCTTTTTTCCCACGAATAATCCAAATAATTAATCCTATAAAAAAGCCACAGAATGCTGGTAATAACCATCCAAACCCATAATCAAAACCAGGTAAATACAAATGAGCAAAGTTAACAAGCTGTGTTACTATCTCACTTTTTACAAATGGATCAGGTAGTGCCTTACAAAAGTCAAAAAATGCTGCAATACCTGTTAGCACAGTTGTCCATCTATAAATATCATTTTGTTTATGTATAAATGGAGTTAATAGCGATAATACAATTAAAGTAATTGCTAATGGATATAAAAACATAAGTACTGGTAGGGATAACTTAATTATGCTGTTTAATCCAAAGTTGGCAATTGCAAAGGAACAAACTGTAAATAAAACTGCATATTTTTTATAAGGAATGGACCTTGGAAACATTTCACTAAACATTTCAGAACAAGAGGTAATTAGTCCAATAGCTGTCTTTACACATGCAATTGCTACGATAGCTGCTAATAACACCTTGCCAACAAAGCCAAAATAATGATTACTTACCATAGATAAAATACTTCCACCATTATCAGCACGCTTTATACTACCTAAGCTTGTAGCTCCCATATAAGCTAATGATGCATAGATAACAGCCATACCAACAACACTAACTAAACCCGATTTACATGTTTCAACAGCAATTAAATTTGGATTTTTAATACCTAACTTTCGTATATTAGAAATAATGATAATTGCAAAAGCTAAAGATGCTAAGGCATCCATAGTATTATATCCATCTAATAAACCAGTAAATAATGGCTGAGTAACATACTTACCTTGAGCCGCATATTGGCTAACTTGTCCCATGGGCTTTACAAAGGTAGCAATTAATAGAACAGATAGAAGTACTAAAAAAATAGGAGTAAGATATTTACCTATCCAATCTAAAATTTGTCCTGGTCTTAATGAAAAATAAATGGTAAAGACAAAAAATATTAGTGAGAAAATAAATAATCCAAGTTTCAAATTTCCACTAGAAACAAAAGGATGAATTCCTACCTCAAATGCAACTGTGGCAGTACGAGGAATTGCAAACAGTGGACCAATTGTTAAATATAATAAGCAGGTAAATATTTTTGAATAACGTGAACTAATTGGACCTGCCATATCAAGCAAACTTTCACTTTTCGAAAGTGCTGATGCAACAATTCCTAAAATAGGCAATCCTACACCTGTAATTAAAAACCCAATAGTTGCTGTTAAAGTATGATTTCCGGCTTCTTGTCCCATTTGCACCGGAAAAATTAAGTTACCTGCACCAAAAAATAGTCCAAATAGTAATGAACCTATTAATAAATTTTGATTAAAACGTAGCTTTTCTTTCATAAATAGCCCTCCTCAAATGTTTAAATAATACCTTATTCAATTAGAAGCAATACATATGTAATTGATTTTTCAATATATGTAAGCAGCGTAATGCACACGAGAATGATAGCATAATTAGAATATAAATGCAATATATTACATTTTCCCATCTGAGTTTTATTAACAGTATTCTAAGTGCCTTTAGCACTTAGAATACGTTATCCTTTGGGGGAAGAACTTATCCAGGGGCGTATCAGCCTTTATGCACAGCATAAGAATAGCAGCTATCAATATAGCGATAGCTGCTTATTTTTTATAAGGTGTATATTATTTTACTACGTTAGTTACCTGAACTCTGAGTTGTTTGTCCAGATGATGTTCCTGAATTTGAACCTCCAGTTGTTTGTCCAGATGAAGCCTTTGGATCCGAATTTCCAGTTGTTTGTCCAGATGAGGCTTTTGGATCTGAACCTCCAGTTGTTTGTCCAGATGAAGCTTTTGAACCTGGATTTTCAGTTGTTTGTCCAGATGAAGCTTTTGAACCTGGATTTTCAGTTGTTTGTCCAGATGAAGCTTTTGAACCTGGATTTTCAGTTGTTTGTCCAGATGAAGCTTTTGAACCTGGATTTTCAGTTGTTTGTCCAGATGAAGCTTTTGAACCTGAGTTTCTAGTTGTTTGTCCAGATGAAGCTTTTGAATTTGAATTTTTAGTTGTTCCTTTTGATGAATTTGTAGCATCAGTGGATTGATTTGGAACGACAGTTTCTACATCGGGAGTTTGCGTATTAGCAGATGCCCCTTTCAAGTAAGATTTCCCTAAAACTCCAGCAAATATAAGCAAAATAATTGATACAACAATTATTAGTGCCTTTTTAGTATTACCAGGGTTCTTATTTCCATAGCGTACTTTCCTATTTCTTCTATTTGTTGTTTCTTCAGTGCCTAACGGCTTCCTCATAACTTTTGTAAAGTCATCCTTTTCATCAGAAACTATTGCTTCAGGTTTTTTAACTGTATTTGAGATTGTCTCACTTATACTTTTGGGTATATTAAACAATAAAGCTAAAATTCCATTTTGTCTTAAAGAATCTATCTGCTTAAAATTTTCAGGTGATCTGAGTACAATGGCAGGCTTATTGCGCATTGCATATTGATCATCTCCATATACTGTAACTGAAAATTTATCATTCTTACTTAAAAAAGGAATGTAGACATCTAAAGTATTATCTTTTAGTGAAGAATCAAATTTTAATCCTCTCGTTATTTTTGCATCTGTAATATTTAAGTGAGTTTGTTGGCTTTGTATATTTAGGGTTAACTTATTGATTGTTTTACTAGATATATTACTAATGGTAATAATGTATGCACGAATTCTTTTATTATTTTTTGTAGGCATAGCACTTCTTATATTACATAATAGCCTAGGTGCTAAATTTTTGTAATAATCTAATAGTAACCCTGATATAAAAGATATCACTATAGTTACAATTGCAGTTTTAATAATATTTATCATATTAATCTTCGCTTCCTTATCCTTTCCAAATTACGTAATTAAATTATAAGGTAGATATATATATGTGTCAAACTTAAAAATTAATTATAATTAGCCCTAAAATTCAGATAAAAAGTGCTTGCTTTTGATGGGAGCTGAGTTGATAAACAAAATTCTTTGTATCAGAAGTTTAAGCAAAATATGTTAAAAAATTATGAATTTCATCAAGAATAAAAACTAGAGTAATTTTTGATTGTAGTAAATATTGAGGATTGGCTGTTGCAATTGAGCAAAAATATAAGTAATTTAAAGCGACAAATTCAAGTTAAGTAAATTAGAATGTTTGTCTATAATGGGTAAGTTTTATGTTGTTTCTAATACATATTGTTAATATGTTAAAACTTATATATAATATAAGTTGTGAATTAAAGAAAATGTTTTACCTTGAATTTGATTTTTAGGAGACCATATATGAAAAATATTTCGATTGTAGATGTAGCAAAACGAGCAGGAGTTTCAGTTACTACTGTTTCACGTGTAATAAATAATGTTGATTATCCAATAGCTTCGAAGACGCGAGAAAGGGTATTAAAAGCAATTGATGAATTACAATATACCCCCAATAGTGCCGCCCAGGGTTTAAAAAGAAAGTTTAGTAATATCATAGGATTAATTGTAAGAGATATTTCAGATTCTTATTTTGGAGAGATAGCTAATGGAGTAACTAATAGAGCGAGTCAACTTGGATACCTATCTTTTGTATGTAATACAGGACGTAATCCTGAAGATGAACTAAAATATCATGATATCCTTTGGAAGCATAGAGTAAAGGGCATAATAATGGCTGGTGGAGGTCTTGATCAACCCAATTATAAACGAAAGCTTGAAAATCAACTTGTAAGGCATGCCAAGTATGGTTTGAAAATAGTATCTTTAGCTCCTCAGGGAATTGAAATTCCGTATGTGAAGATAAATGACTTTAAGGCTGGCAAAAAAATCACAGAATACATGATTGAGCGAGGCCATACAAAGATAGGTTTTATTGGTGGACCGGAAAAGGTGTTTACTTCCATAGAGAGACTCGAAGGATTTAAATCAGCACTTGGTGATGCTGGTATTAAGTATGACAAGAAGTATATTGGTACTAGTGATTTTTCACAAAAAGGGGGATATGAAGCATGCAACTTATTGATATCCAAAATTAAGGATCTAACTGCAATTTGTTGTGCTAATGATAATATTGCTATTGGGGCTATGAGTGCTATTAGAGAGCATGGATTTAGCATTCCAAAAGATATTTCTATAATTAGTATAGGTGATATGAAAGAGGCGAGGTACACAAATCCTTCTCTTACCACACTCCAAATCCCTCATTATGAAATGGGTCAAATGGCTGTAGATGCTATCACTCAATGGAAAGACAAAGTTGAAGTTACTTTAAATACGTCGATTTTGGAAAGAGACTCAGTCAGAGTAATAGATCATTAAGTGTAAGCTATTTTTATCATAGAAAAATAAGAACCATATGTTGATTTGAAGGCATATATGGTTCTTATTGAATAATAAATCATTGTTGAGGTGGTTTGTTCATTGTGAAAATTTAAGATTTAATTACAATGAGTTAGAAACTCATGACTTTTATCATTTAATATTTAAACATACTAACTTGCTTAAATATTATTCTAATATCTTCAGTTATATATTCTGCATTTTCAACATTAAGGAGTAGGGTAAAACCTGCATCCTTATATCTTTTTTACCATTTAACTCATCCAATCCATGTTAGATTATGATAATTCCCACAGCAATATTTTTTTACATAATAGTGTAATTGTTTAAGCTATTGATTTTGATATGATTAAATCATTTTGAGTAAGTACGGTTTGTAATATACTTTATATATTACAAGATATTTCAAGAAAACAATTTCTGTATATTATTGTATTAAAAAAATATATATGTATGATAATTATATAATTGATACTGATGATTTTATCTACTCTTTTAAAATTTCAAGAGGACCTTATTTAACATACAAGCTCTATAACTTCAATAATTCAAATGAGTACAATATTATGCAATGCTTTTAATTTCTAAACATATTTTTAAAAAAAGTTATGAAAACTTGTTGACATTATAGAAAATGTTTTCTATAATAAAAGCATAGAAAACGTTCTCTATAAAGTTGTGACATTATTTTAAATAAAGCTACTATATTCTAATAGCATTCAATTATAAATGTCATTCAAAAAAATATTTACAAATGGAGGAATTTAGTTATGAAAAGAGAATGGGGCGGAATTTATCCCGCAATAATGGTACCACTAAACGACGATTATTCAATCAATGAGAAAGAATTCAACAATTACATAGACTGGCTGCTTAAGTATGCTGATAAGGGAATAGCAGGATTAGTTACAAATGGACACACTGGAGAAATAACAGGATTTTCAAATGAAGAAAGAGCACATATTACAAAGTTGGCAGCTGACAGAGTTAAAGGCAAAGTCAAGATTGTTTCAGGTGTTTGTGCAGAAGGAACATTTGATGCTATAAACCAGGCTAAAGCAGCAGAAGCAGCTGGAGCTGACGCTATTTTACTTATGCCACCTCACCTTTGGTTAAGATTTGGTATTAAACCAGAAGGAGCTCTTAAGTTCGTTAAAGATGTTGCATCAGCTATAAATATAAAAATATTCATACATCTTTATCCTTCCAATACAAAATCCTTCTATCCAATAGATTTATTATTGGAAATGTGTAAGATTCCTAACGTTGTTGCAGTTAAGATGGGAACTAGGGACATGCCTCTATATGAAAGAGATGTTCGTATATTAAGAGAAAAAGCACCAGATATAACATTACTTACTTGCCATGATGAAAATGTTTTATCTACAATGATTCAGGGGGTTGATGGTGCATTAATTGGTTTCTCAGGATGTGTACCGGAATTAATAACTCCTTTATATAAAGCAATAATCATAGATGAAGACTTAAAAGAAGGCAAAAAAATCAACGAAAAATTATTTGCAGCTGCACAAGGTATCTATGGAATAGGAGAGCCAACAGGAGAAGCTCATGCAAGAATGAAAGAATTCTTAGTACAACGTAAAGTATTCTCTTCACCTTTAATGAGACCACCTCTAATGCCATTAAACCAGCATGAAATAGATGTAGTTACTAAAGCGTTAGCTGATTCAGGTGTTGAAAAAGTTAATTTAGTTTAATGTTAGATACTGTATGCGCTTCTCAGTATTAAGAAGCGTGTACAACACTATATTTTAAAAAATTTTTATTTCATCATTGTTAAACGCTTTCATTAATTTTGTGTTTTAAGCACAGCGAAAGGAATGGTTGTTAATATGAATAAGCAAGTAGGTTCTACTTCTAATGCAGAGTCTATAGACACTGTAGAAAATCGTGCTTCACAGTTGCTTGCACGAATGGAAAGTATACCTTTTTCACGCTGGCATGTAAAGCCGCGTATTATTGTAGGCAGTGCTACTTTTTTTGATGGATTTGATTCTTTAACTCTTGCATATGCTATGCCAGTTTTGATTGGATTATGGCATTTGAAAGCTGCTCAAACGGGAATGTTAATTGCAGCAGGGTATTTAGGACAAGCAGTAGGCGCACTAATTTTTGGAGCTATAGCAGAACGTTTTGGACGTATATCTAGTATAAAAGGATCTATTTTTCTAATGTCTGTAATGGGAATTGCGTGTATATTTGCTGGTAATTATAATATATTGTTTGCGTTGCGATTCCTGCAAGGTGTTGGATTAGGAGGAGAAGTTCCTATTGCTGCTACATATATAAATGAATTGTCACGAGCTAAAGGTCGTGGAAAGTTTTTTATGGTATATGAAATGATATTTCCTATTAGTTTGATGATAACTGCACAGCTTGGAGCTATAATTGTACCAAGTCTTGGTTGGAAATGGTTGTTTTTAATAGGTGGTGTAATAGGATTAATTGTTTTACCTCTTTTCTTTACACTACGAGAGTCACCACGTTGGTTAATTTCTAAAGGCAAATTAGATAAAGCCGAACGTGTTATTGAAGAAATGGAAGCAAGTACAGATAAGCGTTTACCTGTAACTATGACTGTGAACAAGCCAGCACCAAAAGCTGACTGGAAGGAACTGTTCTCACCATTTTACCGCGGGAGAACACTTGTAGTATGGGCATTATGGTTTTCGGCATATTTTATATCTAATGGTCTAAATAACTGGCTACCTAGTTTGTATAAAACTGTTTATAAACTTCCATTATCCCAATCTTTACATGCAGCATCAATTACAAATGTTATACAAGTAATTGCAGTATTAGCATGTGCATTTTTGATTGATAAGATTGGACGTAAAAGATGGGCAACTTTTGCTTTTCTTATAGCTGGTATTTTACTTTTAGTTCTTTTCTTAAATGGAGCAAAATCTGCACAAAGTGTTATGAGTTTAGGATCATTATCTTATGGAGTTGTAGGATCAATTACTGTATTACTATACCTTTATACTCCGGAAATATATCCTACAAGGATGAGAGCTATAGGAACTGCCTTTGCTACAACATGGCTGCGTCTAGCTTCTGCAATAGGACCTATGATAATTGGATTTGTATTGGATGCTAAGGGGATTTCCTTTGTGTTTGTAGGTTTTGCAATGGTTTGCATTATAGGCTCGTTGGTAGCTACACGAATGGTTGAAACACGTGAAAAAGTACTTGAGGAAATTGCACCTTAAATAATCACTTATTTACTGTTTTATAAAAGTAAAAAATAGACATATTACTGTATATGTGTTGACAGAGTTATAAGTAAGTGTTCAGAAAATTATGAAACACTAAATTATGCCCTTTGCCAAGCACACAATAAAACAGGTCATCCACCTAGAGATTAATTTCTAGGTGGATTTTTATATTTTTTTATAAGTAGTAAATATATTGGTTTAAATGTTGAATACATAATTCTGAAATATGATTCTTGATAGTATTAAACATAAATTTCATGAAAACATTACCTGTATATTATTGTATTAAAAACATATATATGTATGATAATTATATAATTCGTACTGTTGATTTTATCTATTCTTTTTAAATTTCAAGATTACCTTATTTAGCATGTAGGCTTAGTAACTGTAATAATTCAAATAATTACAATAGTATACAATGTTTTTACTTTATAAACATATTTTTTAAAAATATTTGAAAATTTGTTGACATTATAGAAAATGTTTTCTATAATAGAGGTATAGAAAACGTTCCCTATGAAATTATGACATTATTTTAAATAGAACTACTATATTTTAATAGTATTAAATTATAAATGTCATAATAAAATATCTGTTGCTAGAAAATATAGAGGCAAAAAATATTTTAAAGGAATGTATTAAAAAAATATTTACAAATGGAGGAATTTAGTTATGAAAAGAGAATGGGGCGGAATTTATCCCGCAATAATGGTACCACTAAACGACGATTATTCAATCAATGAGAAAGAGTTCAACAATTACATAGACTGGCTGCTTAAGTATGCTGATAAGGGAATAGCAGGACTAGTTACAAATGGACATACTGGAGAAATAACAGGATTTTCAAATGAAGAAAGGGCACATATTACAAAGTTGGCAGCTGACAGAGTTAAGGGCAAAGTCAAGATTGTTTCAGGAGTTTGTGCAGAAGGAACATTTGATGCTATAAACCAGGCTAAAGCAGCAGAAGCAGCTGGAGCTGACGCTATTTTACTTATGCCACCTCACCTTTGGTTAAGATTTGGTATTAAACCAGAAGGAGCTCTTAAGTTTGTAAAAGATGTTGCAGAAGCTATAAATATAAAAATATTCATACATCTTTATCCTTCCAATACAAAATCATTCTATCCAATAGATTTATTATTGGAAATGTGCAAGATTCCTAATGTTGTTGCAGTTAAGATGGGAACTAGGGACATGCCTTTATATGAAAGAGATGTTCGTACATTAAGAGAAAAAGCACCAGATATAACATTACTTACTTGTCATGATGAAAATGTTTTGTCTACAATGATTCAGGGAGTTGATGGTGCATTAATTGGTTTCTCAGGATGTGTACCAGAATTAATAACTCCTTTATATAAAGCAATAATCATAGATGAAGATTTAAAAGAAGGCAAAAAAATCAACGAAAAATTATTTGCAGCTGCACAAGGTATCTATGGAATAGGAGAACCAACAGGAGAAGCTCACGCAAGAATGAAAGAATTCTTAGTACAACGTAAAGTATTCTCTTCACCTTTAATGAGACCACCTCTAATGCCATTAAACCAACATGAAATAGATATAGTTACTAAAGCATTAGCTGATTCAGGTGTTGAAAAAGTTAATTTAGTTTAATGTTAGATATTATATGCGCTTCTTAGTATTAAGAAGCGCATATAATATAATATTGTAAGTAAACGATTTTTTAATTTTGTGTTTTGAGCACATTAAAAGGAAGGATAGTTAATATGAGTGAAAGTTCGAATGCAGCAGTTTCAGATTTAAGTTCTTCAGAAGATCGTTATTCACAATTACTTATGCGTATGGAAAGTATTCCTTTTTCACGCTGGCATGTTAAATTGCGTGTTATTGTGGGAACTGCTTCTTTTTTTGACGGTTATGGGGCTTTATCACTTGCATATGCTCTTCCGGTGTTAATTAGTTTATGGCATTTAAACACTGCTCAATCTGGTATGCTGATTGCAGCAGGATACTTAGGACAAGCAGTAGGCGCAATAATCTTTGGGGTCATAGCTGAACGTTTTGGTCGTGTATTTGGTATAAAAGCTTCTATGTTTATGATGTCTATAATGGGAATTGCATGTATGTTTGCAGGCAATTATACTGCTTTATTTATATTACGTTTTTTACAGGGAATTGGATTGGGCGGTGAAGTTCCCGTTGCAGCTACGTATATAAATGAGTTATCAGCAGCTCATGGCCGTGGAAAATTTTTTATAATATTTGAGATAATATTTCCTGTTAGTTTAATGTTAACTGCACAATTAGGAGCTGTAATTGTACCAAGTTTTGGCTGGAGATGGCTGTTTTTATTAGGTGGTGCAGTAGGCATGATTCTTTTACCACTTTTCTTTAAGTTAAAGGAATCACCTCGCTGGTTAATTTCTAAAGGAAAATTGGATGAAGCAGAATGTGTTATTGAAGAAATAGAAGCAAGTACAGATAAACGGTTACCTGTAACTACGATTGCAAGTAAGCCAACTGTAAAAGCTAACTGGAAAGAATTATTTTCCCCATTTTATCGTTTTAGAACATTAGTGGTATGGGCATTATGGTTTTCTGCATACTTTATATCTAATGGTTTAAATAATTGGCTTCCTAGCTTATATAAAACTGTATATAAACTTCCATTAAAAGAGTCTTTATATGCAGCATCAATTACAAATGTATTACAAGTAGTTATGGTTCTAGCCTGTGCATTTCTCATTGATAAAGTTGGACGTAAGAGATGGGCGACTTTTGCTTTTATTGCAGCTGGGTGTTTACTTCTAATACTTTTTATTACTGGAGCAAAATCTGCACAAAGCGTTATGTACTTAGGATCATCAGCTTATGGTATTATAGGTTCAATTACTGTTTTGTTATATCTTTATACACCGGAAATATATCCTACAAGAATGAGAGCTATTGGAACAGCTTTTGCTACAACATGGCTGCGTTTAGCTTCTGCAATAGGACCTATGATAATTGGATTTGTATTGGATGCTAAAGGAATTTCATATGTATTTGTTGGTTTTGCGGCTATTTGTATTATAGGTTCATTAGTAGCTACAAGAATGATTGAAACAAGTGGAAAGGCATTGGAAGATATTGCGCCTTGAGTAGAGATTAATTTATTTTCATAAAGATGAGTACACATATCATCATACACATTTAAGGATTATGTGCATGATGATGTGTGTATTTTTGGGCTATTAATCATACATATACTTATAAATATAGATTTTTATAACTTATTTAGTTTCTCCTTTATTTATAAGCATTAGAAATTTAGAAATCTTTATTTTTAAATTTCTATAAGAAAAATATATAATATGCTGAAAGGTGGAAAAAGATATGATAAGAACTATGAGTGTAAAAGAAAAATCTTTAAAATTACATAAAGAGAAAAAAGGCAAGCTAGAGATTATTGGTACTATGCCTATAAAAAATGGTGAAGACTTGGCAGTGGCGTATACCCCTGGAGTGGCAGGTCCATGTTTAGAAATAGCTAAAAACAAAAATGATGTATATCAGTATACAATGAAGGGAAAAACTGTTGCCGTAATTACAAATGGAACAGCAGTTCTTGGACTTGGCAATATTGGACCAGAAGCTGGACTTCCAGTAGTAGAAAGTAAAGCATTATTATTAAAAAAGTTTGGAAATGTTGATGCTATTCCAATAAGTATAGATTCTAAAGATCCTGATGACATAGTAAATACAATAAAGAATATTGCTCCAGGTTTTGGAGGAATACATCTGGAAGATATTAAGGCACCGGAATGTTTTTATATAGAAGATAAATTAAGAAAGTTACTGGACATACCTGTATATCATGATGACCAACATGGAACTGCAATTGCAGTTTTAGCAGGTTTATATAATGCTTTAAAATTAGTTAAGAAAAATATAAAAGAAATAAAAGTGGTTATAAATGGTGCAGGTGCGTCTGGTATTGCTACAGCAAAGCTTTTAATGTCAGCTGGAGTAAAAAATATAGTTTTATGTGATATAAATGGAGCACTTGTTAAAGGAGATAATACATTAAATGATGCACAAAGTAAAATAGCAGAGGTAACTAATAGAAATTTGGAAAAGGGAAATTTGGCAGATGTGATTAAGAAAAAGGATGTATTCATAGGGGTTTCAGATGGTAATGTAATGACTAAAGAAATGGTTAAGACAATGAACAAAGATAGTATAATTTTTGCATTAGCTAATCCTACTCCAGAGATAATGCCAGAAGATGCAAAATTAGGTGGAGCTAGAATTATAGCTACAGGGAGGTCAGATTTTCCAAATCAAATTAATAATGTATTAGTTTTTCCAGGTTTGTTCAATGGCGTTTTAAAGGTTAGGACAAAAGATATATGTGATGAAATGAAAATTGCAGCAGCAAAGGGAATAGCTGGCTTAATAAAGGACAGCGAATTGGCTGAGGACAATATAGTACCTAGTGTGTTTAACAAAGATGTTTCAAGGGCTGTTTCGAAAGCAGTAATTGATACAGCTCATAAACTTGGTTTGGCTAGAGAAAATTTGATATAGATTAGAAATTAAATGAAGAAAGGTGAAAATTCACTATGAAATTAGTTAATTTTAAAGCTGGAAAGCAAATTAAGTTGGGAATTAAGACAGATAGAGGCATAATAGATGTGGCAAAGGCCTCTGAGAAGTATTCCCTTGGGTTATGTACCAATATGGATAAAGTTATTGAAGGAGGTAATAAAGCTTTATCTCAATTAGGCAAATTGAGCAAAAAAGAAATTGAAGCAATTCCAGAAGAAAAGATTATTTATGCACCTCCTGTAATAAAACCAGAAAAGATTCTTTGCATTGGTTTAAATTATATAAGTGATCCGCAAAAGCGTAAGGCAAATGTTCCAGCATCACCGGTTATATTTAGTAAATTTAACAATGCGTTAGCTGCACATAGACAAATTATTTTGCTGCCAAAGTCAGCTGAAAAGTTTGATTATGAAGCAGAATTAGTTATTGTTATTGGAAAAGAAGCTAAAAATGTTTCTAAAGAAAATGCAATTTCTTATATATTTGGGTATACTGCTGGAAATGACATATCTGCTAGAGACCTTCAGCATAGGACACATCAATGGCTACTAGGGAAAACCTGCGATAATTTTGCACCAATCGGACCTTATCTTGTAACGGCTGATGAAATAAATACAGCAAATCTAGAAATCAAGTGTGAAGTAAATGGAGAACTTAGGCAATTAGGAAACACCAAGGACATGATTTTTAATTGTGCAGCAATTGTAAGCTATATGTCTAATTATATGACATTAAAACCTGGAGATATTATATTTACAGGAACACCCGAGGGCGCTATTTCAACTTATCCAGAAGATAAACAAAATTGGTTGAAGTCTGGAGACAAAATTGTTGTTTCTATTGATAAAATTGGCAGCTTGATAAATGTATTAAAATAGCAAAAAATGCTATTGATTTCTAAATAAAACATTTAATATAAATATAGTTATTAAAAGTAGGCTTATATCTTTAATTATCACTTACATTGAGATATAGGCTCATTTTTATAAATTATTAATGATTCTGAAGATTTTGGGGGATAAATTTGTGAAAGTTAAAAACATATTCTCAAGTATAAAAAATAAGTTAGCGGTTATTATGATAGTTATTGGTATAATACCGATAACATTTTTGGGGATATTCTCTAGTGTTAAAACGGATACTATTGTTAGAAACAGATTTAAAGTATCAACAAATCAAACGATTCAAGAAGTAAATAGAGGTATAGAAAACTTCTTTGAAGGAATGTCTACATCTTTAAAATTTTTAGACAACAATCCATACATAAAAGAGGTATTAATACACCCAGAGAATGCATCAGTAATAAATGATCTTTTTAAAAATATGAAATCTAGTAATGAATGCATTGAAACTGTTATATTTGGATTGCCAGATAAAAAGATATATGTATACCCTGAAAGCAGTACATCACTAGATCCAACGACTAGATCATGGTATATAGGTGCTATGTCCAATAAGGGAAAGGTGTTTTATTCCAATCCATATGTGGGTTTATTAACTAAAAAAAATCTTATGACAATATCTATGACTGTTGAAAACAACAATCAAGTAATAGGAGTATTAGGAATAACCATAAATCTTGATAGATTATCAGATAAATTGTCAGATATAAGAGTTGGACAAAAAGGTTATGTATATATAACTGATTCAAATGGTATTCTAGTGGCTCATCCCAATAAAAAATTAATAGCTACAGATGCAATAAAAAAAATGTCAATATGGAAAAAAACTAAAAATGAACAATCAGGACTTGAAGAAGGCACTACTGAAAATTCTAATGATATTATTGTTTACGATACGAATAAATTAACACATTGGAAGTTATTTGCATCAATGCCTAACTCAGAAATAAATGATGATCTTAATTATTTAAGAAAATATTCAATTATACTTGCTTTTATAATGTTTATAATTTCAGCAGCAGCAGCGTTGGTTATGAGTAAAATGTTTACTAAAAATATTGTCAAATTACAAAATGTATTTAATAAATCATCTAAAGGTGATTTATCAGTTAGAGCAGACATTAATAGCAAAGATGAATTTGATAGACTGGGAAATGATTTTAACAAGATGATTGAAAACATAGGAGGATTAATATTTAATGTAAAAAAGTCTTCTGATATTTTAAATGAAAATTCAGATACAATAGCTTTAATGGCTGGTGAAAGCAGCAGTACTATTAGGGAAGTTACAGCAACAATAGGGCAAATTGCAAAAGGAACTTCAGATCAGTCGATGAGCGTAGATGAAGGGGCTCATAAGTTAGAACAACTGAGCAATAAAATAGATTATATTTCCAGTCTTACTAGTAAGATGTCTAATGCATCAAAAAATACGGATAAATTGAGTAAAGAAGGGTTAAAAATAGTAGAAGCTCTTACTGAAAAATCTAGTAATACTGATAAATCTACAATGGAAGTCAACAACATTATAGTAGATGTAAATAAGTCATCGGATCAAATTAGTGTGATTACTGATACTATTAATGAAATATCAACACAAACTAATTTATTGGCATTAAATGCGGCAATAGAGTCTGCAAGAGCAGGAGAAGCTGGTAAGGGATTCTCTGTAGTTGCAGATGAAATTCGTAAACTCGCAGAACAATCTGCTTCTGCAACTCAACAAATTCAAATGCTAATTAATAATATTAGAGAAAAATCACAAACAGCAGTCAAAGCTATGGAAAAAACTAAAGATACAGTAAGAGAACAGGATGATGCTGTTTTTGAAACAAAATCTATATTTGGAAATATACTAACTTCAATAAATGAACTAACCTCACAAATCCAATTAGTTAAGGAAAAAGCAAAAGAAACAATCAATAATAAAGATGAAATAGTATCTAAGATACAAAATATATCTGCAGCGTCAGAAGAAATTGCTGCAAGTACACAAGAAGTCTCAGCATCTGCTGAAGAAATTACAGCAACTATGGGTAAATTTCTAACTAATGCAAATTCTTTAAAACAATTGTCCATAGAACTTGAAACACAAATTAATAAGTTTAAATTATAAGTAGAATATAAAGGAGAATTAGCCATATATTATAATTAGAAAATACCAGAGTCGTTTTGGAGGTTATATTATGACTTTAGAGGAACAGAAAGAATTGATTTTACTGGGTAAAATGTATAATGATTTAACCCAGGAACTAATTCAAGCAAGAGAAAATACGGTATTTCTTACAAATGAATATAATAATAGTTTTGGTAAGCCGCAGCATGAAAGAGAAGAAATATTAAAAAAGCTATTGAAAAGTATCGGAAAAGGGGTTCATTTTGAACCAACTTTTCGATGTGAATTTGGTTTTAATATTACAATAGGAGATAATTTTTATGCTAATTTTGATTGTATAATGTTAGATGGTGGGGGGATAGACATAGGAAATAATGTTTTATTTGGGCCGCGAGTTGGAATCTATACCTCTAATCATGCAGCAGATGCAAAAGAACGAATAGCAGGAGCCTGTTATGCAAAATCTGTAAAGGTAGGTAATAACGTATGGATTGGAGCAGGTGTTCATATAAATCAAGGTGTAGTTATTGGAGATAATACAATTATTGGATCGGGTAGTGTTATTACAAAAGATATTCCAGCAAATGTAATTGCAGCTGGTGTACCATGTAAAGTAATTCGAGAAATTACAGAAGAAGATAGAACCGGATTTGAAGTATAGTATAAAGTAAACAATACAATTTGAAGTTAATATAAGGGGGTAAGTATAACATTAGTTTGCTTCTATTTTCCAGTATTATTTTAATTATGGATTCGTATATTTTTTACCCCAAAGACATAGTTCAGTTAAGATGTTTTCTAAGGATTTCCCTCTATCTGTAGGTATATACTCTACCTTAGGTGGAATTGTTGCATAAGCAATTCTTTCAATAAGACCATCCATCTCCAAGTTTTTTAATTCTTGAGATAGTATCTTATGACTTATATTAGGAATAGATTTTTTTAGCTCCCCATATCTTATAGGGTCAGTTTTCAATATATGCCATAATATTATTGCTCTCCACTTACTTCCAATTACAGTCATGGCAAATCCTAGAGAACATTTAAAATCCTTTTGTCTTTTCCTCTGATTTGGGAAATTTTCAATTATGTCTCTATTCATACCCTATCCTTCTTTCCAAATGGTAAGTATCTGATTAAAAAGTGCGTACTTGTATGTGTACTCCAACAAAACTATTATAGTATACATAGATATTAATTGCTATGAATTAATAAAATAGTGTTTAATTTATTAATGTATAATATATTTAGGGGATGAAAATCATGACAAGAAAGTACAATTTATACCAAATTGATTCATTTACAAAAGAAAAGTTCACAGGAAATCCAGCAGGAGTAATAACAAATGCAGAGGGATTAACTGATTATGAGATGCAAAAAATTGCTAGAGAACTTAATAACTCTGAGACAGCTTTTATCTTTTCTTCAAATAGCAGAGAGTATGATGCTCATATACGTTTTTTTACTCCAACAAATGAGGTGCCAATTTGTGGACATGCCACTATTGCTGCTCATTATGCCCGTGCTGTTGAAAATGGACTTGATACGTCAAGAGTTTATCATAAAACGGGTGTTGGAATTTTACCTGTTGATATAGTAAAGAAAAATGAGGATTATAAAATTATTATGACGCAAGGTAAAATTGAGTTTGGTACTATTATAGAGGGCATAAATAAAGAAAAGCTCTTAGCAGCACTTAATATAAAAAATAGTGATCTACTGGAAAATTATAAAATTCAAATTGTGTCTACAGGTCATTCTAAAGTTATGATTGGTATAAAGAGTATTGAAACTTTAAATGCACTGCAGCCAGATTATGGTGTACTTTCTAAGCTAAGCAAGGTTATTAAATGTAATGGATATTATGTTTTTACGGTTGGTACACAGGATAATGATATTTTGATACATGGTAGAATGTTTGCACCTGCAATAGGTATTAATGAGGATCCTGTTACTGGCAATGCAAATGGTCCTTTGGGTGCATATCTTGTTCATCATAACCTTATTCACCACAATAATTCTTTATTCAAATTTAAGGCTGTGCAGGGCGAAGCTATAAAAAGACCAGGTGTTATTGAAGTTGAGGTAAAGATAGAAGATAAAGAACCAGTAGAAGTTAAAATTTCTGGAGATGCTGTAATAACATTTAAAACTGAATTATTATTAAATGATTAAAGAAGAAGTCTACATTTGTAGACTATGCTCATTTATGACTAATTTTAATAATTAATACTAGGTATTGACTATATGAACATTGTTTAATATTATATTCTCATGAATGAGAATTAGAAAGAAGGTTTTTATCATAAAGAATATAATATTTGATGTTGATGGTACATTATGGGATACAACAGAAATTGTATCAAAAGCCTGGAACAGGGCAATTTCAGAAGTAGGGGGAGCAGCTCCAATTATAACATCCTCTGTATTAAAAAAAGAGTTTGGAAAAACTATGGATGTAATAGCAGATGATTTGTTCTATGATGCTAGTGAGAGTAAGAGAAAGTTGATACTTAATAGATGTTGTAAATATGAGCAGGATGCCTTGAGAGAAAATACAAATAATCTGCTGTTTCCTGATGTAAAAGAAACCATTAGAAAATTATCAGAAAAATGTCATTTGTTTATTGTGAGTAATTGTCAGTGCGGTTATATTGAATTATTTATGGGGAAAGCAGGAATTGAAAAGTACATTACAGACTTTGAATGCTTTGGAAATACAGGTAAGGGCAAAGGTGAAAATATCAAACTGGTTATAGAAAGAAATAATTTAGATGACGTAATATATGTTGGAGATACCCAGGGAGATTATGAAGCAACCGTATTTGCCGAAGTTCCTTTTGTATTTGCAAAGTACGGTTTTGGTAATGTTGAAAACTGCTATTTAGCTATTAGTGGGGTAAAAGAATTGTTGAATTTGTGTTAGAAGGAAAAATATACATATAGAATTTTTATAGTATAATTACCTCTCGAGCATAGATTATGGAATTCATAGGTAATGAGTATAGATTTACATTTTACGTAAATCTATACTCATCTTTAAACCTTTACATTTAATAAATAGGATTAACACTGTAATCTTATTTTGTCATATATTTCCTTCCTCTTACATATCTTCTTATGGATTCTCCTGCTTCAGCAAGTTGAAAAGCGTCAACTAATATTCCCTCTTTATTTTTAACCTTGAGTTTCTCAGCATTAAAAAAGTAAAAAGAATCCTTAACTAATCCATCTTTTATAGAATCTAAAGAACAATATAATATCTTTGTACATTCCTTATTAAGCTGGACAGTATACCTATTATAACCATCCCAATCACAAAAATAAGGTATAAAATATTTAAAATCAAAACTATCCAAGAATTTTTTGCAATCTTCTATGTTATTAAAATAATTTAAACTATTAATTTTTAGTCATCTCCTTCTTACATAAGTTTAGGATTCCCTAACTCATTGATTATATTATACTTGCTACTTGTCTTGTTGCCAATATATTTTTTAACATTATAAGTAATAGAAAAATTTAAAATGGTAAGACATGACTAGAATTAAGAAAAAATATGGGGACATAATAAAAATACAACTAATCTATTTTAGGCATTTGAAAGAAAATAACAAGTCAAAGATGGGACGAATATTTTTTATCCGATGACTAACCCGCTCTAATACTCACACTTTTCCAAGTGTGAGTAAAGAGCGGCTATGTCCCTGGATAACAAGTTCTAAGCATCAGGTGCTAAGAACTTTGTTTATCAGACAAGGAGGCAGGTTCTGCAGATAGTGAATCCTATCTAAGGGTTCTACCGACACAGTATGATAAAAAATAGGCTAGCATACTGACTAGTTATTCCTTTGAAAATGCCTTATGGGAGGGTAATAGAATGAAAAAAATTGATGAAGCAATTGATAGAATTAGGATACTTGAATGCCCAACGGGAGATTTAGAAAATAGAGTTACAGAAATATTAGAAGACTATGGGGTTGCAGATAGAAGCAAAATAAATGTTAACAGAGACGAATATTTTGATAAGGATGAAGCACAGGCATATCGAGTTCAAATACTGAATCAGGAGCATCCTATTATGGTACTAGCTAAATCAGGATATGATGACTATGTTGCAAAGGTTACAGATGTTTATTAAAGTAGAAAATCTAAAGTAGTATACCAAGTCTAAGATAAGGTGACATTAAACTCTATACAGGCTACAGCATTCCTTCTTAAAGTCATAGATGAAGGATGCGTAGGCTGTAGTAGTAAAAAATGATATAGTTTTTATGTATAGTTAATGGTTACAACACGAACTTTTCTAAAACATTAGCTACTCCATTTTCTTCATTTGTTAAAGTGACATAGTCAGCAGTATGCTTTATTTTGTCTGAAGCATTTCCCATGGCTACAGGGAGTCCTGCGCATTTAAGCATGTCCAAATCATTTGGAGAGTCTCCAATACAAATAACTTCCTTAGTAGGTATGTCCAAGTATTGGCACAGTTTTTTTACACCAGTACCTTTATTAGTATTTTTACTCAATACGTCAAAGGTATAAGTACATGTTTTAAGTACTGAAAAATTTTCATAAAAATGTTGTGGCAAACTATTGCCTAATAGCAAATTTTTGTCATAGGTACTTCTAAATTTGAAATTGCTGTAAGGTGACATATCAAAGCCAAAATGATGTACATAGTGCTCTAAAACATCTGAGTTTTCATTTATTAAGTTTACCTTTAGTATATTGTTACGTTTTACTAAGTCTTTGAATTCAGTTATCTCATATTTTGTATTGTTTGCAACAGATTCTAATTTACCATATAAGTTGTTCTTATAAACTGAGTACATACCATCATTATAAAAACATAAGTCTAGCTTTAAGTCTTCTGCCATGTTATATAAATATTCTAGATCCTTGCTGTTAAAAGGCGACTGAAAAATAATTTTGTCCTCAGTATTATTTTGTACATTAGCACCAGTACAAGTTACGCTGTATTGATCATTTGCTATTAAATTCAAATCAGAGAGATGATGTTTAATTCCATCTATTGGTCTTCCAGTACAAAGAACAATTTTAACACCTTTTTCTGTAGCAGCTTTAATAGCTCGTTTATTTTCATTGGATATTGACTTGTTGTCTTTAAGTAAAGTCCCGTCCATATCTATAAAAACAATTTTATACATTAAAATATTACCTCCTCTAGTATTCCATGAACTAATAATGCATTTGTAATTTTAGATTTTACTTTATATAAACAGAGTTTTTGGCATCAGATGAAGTAGTATTATTTTTTTAATGTATCTGGGTTAGCATAAACTTCATCAGGTTCGGAACCTGTCCTTATTCCTTTATCAAGCTGCTGAATTTTAGACATATCATCTTTACTTATTTCAAAATCAAATATATCTGTATTTTCTTTTATTCTTGATGGAGTAGTTGATTTTGGAATAGTTACGACTCCCATTTGTAAATCCCATTTAAGCACGATTTGAGATACTGTTTTTTTATATTTTTTTGCAAGCTCTTTTAGAAGGGGAATTTCAAATACCTTACCCCTCATTAAGGGAGACCATGCTTCTAATTGTACACTATTTTTTTTGCAGAACTCTCTTAGATCGTTTTGAACTAGCAGAGGATGAAATTCTACTTGATTTACCATTGGCATAATTTCAGCATTTGCCATTAAATCTTTCAAATGACCAGCGGTAAAATTGCTAACACCTATTGCTCGTACATAGCCTTCTTTATAAAGCTTTTCTAAAGCTCTCCAGGTTTCATTGTGTAGTGGATTAGGCCAATGAATTAAATATAGATCAAGGTAATCTGTTTTTAGTTTTTTAATAGAAGTTTCAAAAGCTTTTAAAGTCTTCTCATAACCTTCATCGGAAATCCAAACTTTACTTGTTAAAAAGATTTTTTCTCTAGGTACTTCACTTTCTTTTATTCCAGTACCAACTCCATCTTCGTTTTTATAGAAAGCAGCAGTATCTATATGGCTATAACCAACTTTGAGAGCTTCTTTTACTGAGTTAATAACAGAAGGACCATCAGCTTTATAAGTACCGAAGCCTATCCAGGGCATTTTTACTCCATTATTTAAAATTGTGCAGCTCTTTATATCTTGCATTTTAATCATCCTCTCAATTATAGTAAATACAAAATAGCATTTATATATTATCAATATACTTTTAGAAAATCAACATATTCTATTTACTATGTCAAAGTATGCCTTTATTTTATCCAATCGCTACCATTTCTAACACCCCCCATCGCACACAGCGAAAGCGACTATCACAATTAGAAATATATAGAATAATATGTAGTGCAAAGAAACTATTAAAGTAGAATAAATGGGAGGATTATTTATGAAGGCAGGATTTAGAGAATTTTGCAAGCATATTGATATAGTTAATTCTCAAAAAATTATAAATATCCTATCAAGTTTTGGAGATGATAAAGCTACTGGAAATCGTTCTGCAGGGTCGAAAGCAAGTACTGAAGCTGCAAATTATCTTTATAGAGAGTTTGAAAGAATTGGGTTGAAAAATCTAAATAGGGACAAGTTTTACAGTTGGGGTTGGACTTATAAAGGTGCTAATATTTCATACAAAGATGAAAATGGACAAGAACAGAAGATTGTTTTAGGAGGTTATGCTACAAGTATAGAAGCAAAGGATGACTTTTTTAAAGTTGTAGATACTGGAAGTGGGACAATAAGTGACTATAAATCTTTGGGAGATGTTACAAATAAATTAGTGCTAATTAGTATTGATCCATTCAATGACTTTTGGATATCGTATCCAGCGTATCAGGCTTATTTAAAAGGAGCGAAGGCAGTTCTTGTTGTTACAAAATATAAAGTTCAGCATGAAGATTACCTTATATCTCAGCCAGTAGAAGGGCCATCCTATGCTCCTGTTCTTGCTATTAGTAAAAGAGATTCTGATATATTAAAAAATCTTATAAATAAATCTGCAGATAAGGAAATAACAGTTAAATTAAATGCACATTCCTATGTTGAGCCAGAAAAAGTTTCTTACAATATATGGGGAGAAATACCTGGAAAAACTGATGAAGTTATATATTTAATGGCTCATTATGATGGATATTATCATTCTTACTTTGATGATGCCTCTGGAGTTTCCACGATATTAGGTATAGCAAAGGCAATAATAGATAGTGGATATAAACCTAACAAAACTATACGAGTTATTACTCATGGTGCTGAGGAATGGGGAAAAGAAAATTCAGATTATGACTGGGCAATGGGAGCCTATGAGGAAATTGCTCATATTCATCCAGAATGGGCAAAAAAAGCATTTGCTGTTATTAATATTGATGGCAATTTTCCTGTGCCTAATGAAAGAAATTTTCAAATAATGGTATCCGATGAATTACTAAAATATACTAAAAAGAGTGTGAGGCCTATTTTGCATCATAGAGATTATAAATTTGAATTTATATCACCAACTTCTACCAGTAGTGAAGAATTTTGTTATACGAAGGCAGGTATTCCTTGTATTACAGCAAGGGATTCTATGACATCTAGTATATATTATACTAATATTTATCATAGTTCCATGGATAACAAAGCTTTTGGATTTGACACTAAAACCTATAAGTTAAATCATATATTATATGGAAAAATATTGTTTGATTTAGATACTACACCTATTAGACCAATGGATTTTTATGAGCGTTTCTTTAAAATGAAAGAAACTATAGATTCTAATATTGTAGAAAAATCTTTGGTAAAAACTATTAAAAAGGCTTCCCATTATGCACAAGAATTATCTTCAAAAATAGAAAAATTAAATTTTAGAAATGCTAGCATGACAGGTGAAAATACTGATTGTATTAAGTTTAATTTAAAACTTTTTCAATTGTACAAAATGATGCAGAACAGTTTTATAAGATTAAATTGGGAAGTAAATGTTGTATTTCCTCATGAAAACTATGAAAAAAATGTTGATTTATTAAAAAAGGCAATTAAAGCGTTGAAAAATAGAAGAGAGAGCCTAGAAGAAGTTGTTAATAAATATATAAAGCCTATTGATTTTAACAAATATGTCTATGATTTTGATAGAATAACCTATGAGTTTTTTTCAAGGCGTGTAACACATGGAAATAGTGATACTTGGGGTTATAATTTAGTAGAAAAACCAAATGAAGATTTATATGAAGTGGCACAATCTTTAAGAAGTAAGTTCAACGAGAAAAATCCAGATGTAGATGCAGAAATATCAGCATTGAAAAAAGCACTTAAAAGACAAGCTATGTATTTAAAAGAAATAGTTTTTAGGGAAAAAACTGATATTGAAAAAATAATAGTTAAAATGAAAAGAATTATTTCTATAATTTAAATCGAGAACATCCATAGATTTTTACAAATCTATGGATGTGAAGTGAACATTAAACAATGCTGTTTTACAGTGAAGTTTGATCATTTGCTTTTTATATAGAAAGATTTATTGTCTACAGCTCTCATTGTAGCCAGTATTCCGTCAAGATGATCATATTCATGTTGTATTAATTCTGATAGATCTCCTTTGAAATTCAATGTTTTATCTACAAAATTTATATCTTTGTACATTACAGTGCATTCTTTATAGCGTTTAACTTTTACTAAAAGATTTGGAAAGGACATACAGTCATCCATTACGTCCATCATTTCTTTGTTATCAAATTTAAGTACTGGATTAATAAAAACTATAGGCTTGTCAATATACATATATATCAATCTTTTAAATACCCCAATTTGTGGAGCGGCAATTGCTCTGCCTGCATTGTATTTTTTACGAAAGTCAATTAAGGTATCATGTAAATTTGAAACAGTTTTCTTTATTGAATCCATGTCCTCTTTTTCTACAGGTAAACTTTTTTTGTATAAAGCATCATTTCCAAGTAATAGTATTTCTTTTATCATAAATATCCTCCTGGTTATATGTTGTGCATTTGATAAAATAGTACTATATAATTGTAACTATAAAAAGGTATAATTTTTATAAAAGTTAAGGGGATGATTTTATGGAGATGCCAATATTTATTAAGAGGCACAGTGAAAAACCACTGTATATTCAGATATATGAATGTTACAAAAAAGCAATATTAGAAGGTACACTTAAAAAAGGGGACAGGCTGGAATCCATAATGCAGCTTAAAAATAGACTTTGTATCAGTAGAAATACGGTTCAAGGGGCATATGATCAACTACTATGTGAAGGGTATATTTATAGCAAAAATGGAAGTGGATATTATGTGGAGGCTATAGAAGATCAAATAAAAACCGTCAAAAAAGAAAGTATACCCTTAAAACTTAAACCCTTAAATAGCATTCATATAGATGATAAAGTATATCCTTACAATTTTAAACCTGGTTCAGTAGATCAGGAAAGTTTTCCATTTGTCGCTTGGAGGAAAATTGAGCAAAGCTTTATGAAAAAGGAAAATATAGATATATTAACCTATTCAGATCCTAGAGGTGAATTTGAATTAAGAAGTCAAATTGCAAGTTATGTTAAAAGTTCAAGAGGAGTAATTTGTTCTCCTGACCAGATAATTATAGGTGCAGGAACGCAGACTTTGATGGCTGTATTATGTGACTTGTTTAGTGAATCTTGTAATAAAAATATTGCTTTTGAAGAACCTGGATTTTCTGCCGTAAGAAAGGTTTTTGAATGGTATGGATATAACATAGAGCCAATTGAATTGACACAAGTGGGAATGAGCATAGAAAAGCTTGAAACCCTTAGAGTGGCTCCTGAGTTTATATATGTAACCCCATCCAATCAGCATCCTTTGGGTATGTCCATGCCTGTTTCAAATCGTATAAAACTTCTTAATTTTATTAGTAAGGGTAGGGGATATATTATTGAAGACGATTACGACAGTGAATTTAGATATAATGTAAATCCCATACCTTCACTTCAAAGTTTGGATAGTGAAGATAGGGTGATTTACCTTGGAACTTTTTCAAAAACTCTTTTTCCAGGAATGCATGTTGGCTATATGATTTTACCTGAAAATATAATGAATCTTTTTATTGAAAAGGGAAGCTTTATAAATCAAACTGCATCGAAAATTCATCAGCTGACAATTGCAGAATTTATGAAAGAAGGTTTATTTGAAACACATCTTAGAAAAATGAGAAATATATATGCTAAAAAGCAGCAATTTCTTATAGACTGTATAAAACAACAATTTGGAGAAGATGTTGTGATTTATGGAGAGAGAGCAGGAGTTAACATTACACTTCAGGTGAAAAATAATTTAAATGAATTGGAGTTGATAAATAGGGCTTTAGAAAATGGAGTTAAAGTCTATCCCATATCATTTTATTATTTTGATCAAGGCAATTATAAAGAAGGTAATATGGTTTTCATGGGATACGGACATTTAAGCTTTCATAATATGCAAAATGGAATAAAACTTTTGAAAAAAGCCTGGTTTTAAATTTATAAAACTGGGCATCAAAAGAGAGAAAATATGTTGATATAAGTAAATAAATATACTATAATATATCAAAAGAGAATAATACATTCTCTTTTAAGGAGGTTACTTCATGGTTCAATATAAAAAAGATGATGTAAAAGAAAGGATAAATAACGCCGCACTTAAAGTATTTTCAGAAAAGGGATATGAAAAAGCAACAATATCTGATATATCTAGAGAAGCTAATGTATCAGTTGGTAATATATATAAATACTATAAGTCTAAAGAAGATATCTTTTATTCAGTAGTACCTGAAAGTTTCGTAGAAGAACTAAAGAAATTGATCAAAACTAAAATAATAATGTGGAAGGAAGAAGATAAAAAAGTTGAAAATAATCTACTGATGAACAAAAATTTAACTAACTTGATGATGAATAATAGGAGAATAATGACTGCTCTGTTTAATGGAAGCAAAAATACAAAATATGAAAATTTAAAAGATGAAATTATAGAATTACTATCAAATTTAGTAATAAATAATTATACGTTTGAAGGTATGCAAAGTGTAAATGAAGAAAGTAGAAAGTTATTTTTAAGGTGTATATTTGAAAATTTAATAAATATGATGTCCAATATAGTATTGAATGTTAAAAAGGAGGAGGACTTATCTGCATTACTAAGAGATATCAATAAATATCATACTTTTGGAATAACGGGAATTATTAAAAATCAAAAATAGTAGAAATGTTATGGGGGGATAAAAAGTGAAAATAACAATAATAAATGGATGTAGAAATGATAATCAATTGGAGATAGAAACAGTAAATAAAATTTGTGGAAGTTTAAAGAAAAAAAATATGGACTATGTCGTAAATAACTTAAATAATATTAAGCCGAAACCTTGTATAGGATGTGACTGTTGTCAAAACGTAAATCCGGGTATTTGTACGATTAATGATGGTATTAATGACATCTTAAAACAATATTTAAACAGTGATATGTCAATTATAATTACTCCTATTGAGTTTGGGTGCTGTAATTCAATTACTAAAAACTTTATTGATAGAACGGAACCACTATTTTTGCCTTATCAAGTGTCTAAGGGAGGTAAATCAATGATGAAACCTCGCTATAATAGGTATCCAAACATAATATTTATAGGTATTATGGAAGCTAAAGATAATGACTGTATACATAATTTTAATGAAATGGTTACTAGCTGTAACTTATCAAAAGCAAGTAATAGAGTAATCATTAAAAATATCACTGAAAAAACGGATTTACATAGTTTTAATGATTTCAAATTTATAGGAAAAGAGATGTAAGATTATGAATGAAAATATATTAGTTATGGTGGGCAGTCCTCAGAAAAAAAGAGGAAATTCGGAAGCTATTGCTGACAGCTTAATAAATAAATTAAATGAGAAAAAATTAAATGTCTCCAAATTATGCTTACAAAAGGAAATAGGGAGTAAAGATAATGCTTTAATTAAGAGTGTTGATAAGGCAGATATAATAATATTAAGTTTACCAATATATGAAAATTCAGTACCAGGTTTAGTTGTTGAAATTTTTGAACAACTTTATAGAGACAAAGATGAACTATCAAAGAAATCAAGAAGTGTTTTTGTGATAACCAACAGTGGATTTTCTGAGGTTGAAGGAAATAAAAGTGCAATACAAACCTGTAAGTTATTTGCAAGAGATATGGATTTTAAGTGGATGGGAGGAATTGGTGTAGCTCCAGGTACACTTATAGACGGTAAAAAACTTGAGGAAACAGGTAAAACGTACAAAAGATTAAATGAATCTTTAGATACAATTGTAAATGCAATAGAAAAGGATATTGATATACCTAAAAGTGTATTTAAAATTATGGAAAAACCTTTTATAAGTCCATTTATATATAGAATTGCAGGAAGAATTCTACAAAGATCAACTATTAAGAAATTAGGAAAAGGTAAGTTCTTTTCTACACCCTTGCAAATGGAAAATAGGTAAAACATGGCTTTCTATGTTATTTAATTTTAACATGGAAAGCCATATTTTGGCTAAATTATTTTTTCATTTCTTTAAATATGTTTTTGACTTGTTTATTAAGAGCATAAGTTTTAATATTGGATTTTAATTTTGATATAAACAACTGTTCATTTATAGGTTTAGTTATAAAATCATCAGCCCCAGAATTTAAAATAGATGCAAGAGTTTTAGGATTATCTAGGGATGTAACAGCTATTATAGAAGCCTTTAGATTGGCTTTCCTTATGTCCCTGATTAAATTTTGGCCAAATTCATTTTCTAATATAATATCAACTAAATATATATCATATTTTTTATTGCTTTTCAGTAGATCCTTACTAGATTTATAGGAATCCACATTATTTATATTATACTTTTTAAATAGATCTTTTTCGATTAAAGAATCGAAGCTACTGTCGTCTATAATTGCAATTTTTGCTTCCCTTAAATCTTCCATATATTCATCTGATTGAAATATAGAATCTATACGTTGAATAATTTGTTCATTTAAATCCTTTTTTAAAATATAATCAGTTACACCTAAGTTCAGAAGCTTTTTCTTTGTTTCATCAATTGCATTACTGGTTACAACAAATATGGGGATATCTTTTTTACTGCTGTAATTTATATCCTTAAGAAAATTTTCTATAGAACCTCCTTTTGCATAAAGAGATGTTATAATAATATCTATATCGGAATCCTGTAGTATTTTATAAGCTTCATTGAAATTATCAGCGGATATATAGGAATAGTTACCTTTTACTAAGGTATTTTTTACAATATTACAAAAAAATTCACTTTCTTCAATATGTAAAACAGTATGCATATACTTCACCCCTTGGAGAATATTTATCTGATGTCTACCTACTAGAACACTCCCATGTACGTTGTGAAAGCAATTCACTTTAAATCAAAGATTTAAGTTCTCGGCTTGCACACAACGAAAGCGACTATCACCAAATCAAAGATTTGGGATATATGCTTTTCCCACTAAGTAAGATTCATTGATAATTACGTTATTAGATATATTATCGTAGATATATAGGAAATAATTAATATGTTTTACATAGTTTTTAAAAATACTTATAATAAAGTTATATCATTAAAGAGAAAAAAATAGGGAGGAAGCGGCATGAATAATGGATTTTATTATGAAACGAAAATTGGTAAAATAGGTATTGTTGAAAATGGAAAGGCCATTACTCATATAACTTTTGGAAAAATGAATTTTCAAGATATATGTATAAATGAAACATCTTTATTGAAAAATGCAGGCAATCAGCTCCAAGAATATTTGGAGGGAAAAAGAAAAAAGTTTGATTTGCCTCTGGAACCGCAGGGTACGGAATTTCAAAAAAAAGTATGGGATGCACTGCAGGATATTCCCTATGGCAAAACATTTAGTTATAAAGATGTGGCCCAAAATATAGGAAATATAAAGGCTTGTCGTGCTGTTGGCATGGCAAACAACAAGAACCCTATTCCTATATGTATTCCATGCCATCGTGTTATAGGTTCAAATGGCAAATTAGTTGGCTATGCAGGTGGTTTACATATAAAAGAAAAACTTTTAGAAATAGAGAAGCAAAATGCAGATAGTTAAGGTTGAAGTTCTTTAACTGTGAAATTATATGAACTTCTGCAAGTTATTTTTCTAGTAATGGGGGAAATTAGTATGAGTGAAAATGATTTGTATAAAAGAATGATAAGAGAAAAAATTTTTGAACTGGCGGATGATGAATATAAAAAATTTCAAGAAAATTTGTGTCCCGACAATGATAATATTGTAGGAGTAAGACTTCCGCTTTTAAGAGATCTTGCCAGAGAAATAGCTAAAGGAGATTGGCGTACTTATATAAAAACCGCACAGGATGAATATTATGAAGAAATTATGCTTCAGGGAATGGTAATTGGATGTGTGAGAACTGATGTTGAAGAAAGGTTAAGGTATATTACAAATTTTGTTCCTAAAATTGATAATTGGGGTGTTTGTGACAGCTTTTGTAGTGGATTAAAGTTTACAAAGTCCAACATGCAGCGTGTATGGGAGTATTTACAGTCTTATGCATTTTCTGAAAAAGAATTTGAAGTCCGTTTCTTTGTTGTAATGCTTCTTGATTTTTATATAAAGGAGAATTATGTTGATAAGGTGCTAAAATCATTAGATAAAATAAAGCACAAAGGTTATTATGTTAAAATGGCTGTTGCCTGGGCCGTTTCTACTTGTTATATTAAGTTTCCAGAAAAAACAATGGAATATCTGAAAAATAATACATTAGATAATTTTACATATAATAAAGCACTACAAAAAATAATAGAGTCTTTGAGAGTTGGAGAAGATGCAAAAATGATTATTCGAAGCATGAAACGTAAATGAAATAAAAAGACACCAATTTTTGAGGTGACCCCTAAAAGTTAGACTTTATTAGCGAGACAGTTTCGGCTGCCTCGCTAATTTATGCAGCCAAGAGGCTGAG
This sequence comes from Clostridium coskatii, assembly GCF_001675205.1. NCBI lineage: Bacteria > Bacillati > Bacillota > Clostridia > Eubacteriales > Clostridiaceae > Clostridium > Clostridium coskatii. Next base: position 51,213 of record NZ_LROR01000052.1, read on the forward strand.
TCTGTATTCAACAGGACTCATCCATCCTAGTTTCTCTTTGATTCTAC
>NZ_LROR01000053.1:0-175403 GCF_001675205.1 Clostridium coskatii
ATGTTATACAAGAAATATTAATAGATATTATAGAAGCATTTCTCCTTTTAGGTATTTTTGAAGCATTACATAATAAAAAAAAATTTATAATTCATAATAAAATTAAAACAGAACTATTTTGCATATTGTTTGTCTTTACAACTTATTTAAGTACATTTTACATTTCAAAAATTTATCATACACTTTTCCTTTTAATTTTTTATATTTTGTTACTTGCTTGTATTACAAAAATAAAGATTTTTGATTCTACGGTTATAGTTTGCTTATTTGCTACAATAACTTTAACTACGGAAACTTTTATTGAAATTATTGAAATGATTATATTTAATGTAAATTTAAATCAAATTTTTTTAAATAACACATATGTATTGGTTGCTACAATAATTTCTATTTTACTTCAAATATTTATTGTAACAATGATTTTTAAGTTTAATTCATATTTTATTAAACTCAGATTGTTTCAAAAAGAAGGCGCTGTTTTTGCTAATTTAATACTTGAATTAGGTGCGTTTACTTTATTTGTGTTTTGCGTCAACTATGGTATTTTCAGTATAAAAAGTATACAAATCTATAATCTTATTATTTTTATTATTTATTTTATATTTTTAATAACAAAATTTGAAAACTTAAAAGAAGAACAGTCCCTCGTAAATATAAATGCTAAGTATAAAGTTCAAGAAAGCCAAATTAAAAATATGGAAGAAATAATTAGTATAATAAGGCAGGAAAAGCACGATTTTGCTAACCACATAAATGTCATACAGGGATTATGTTTATTAAACAAGCCTAATACTGTTGAAAGAATAAATGATTATGTGTTAAAAATTTCAGATACCATGCAGTCTTCTTTTAAGTATTTGGATACCGGAAATGATTACATAGATGGATTATTATCTATCAAAAACAGCTATGCTATGAAAAATAATATAGACTTTGAAGTAATGATCGATGAACCTTTCGATTTGATAAAAGTCAAACAGGATGAATTAATAAGTATTATAAGTAATCTGGTAGACAATGCTTTTGAGGCATTTCAATCTAAATCATATACTGATTATAAGGAAATAGCTGTCAGTACCTTTAGAGAGCATGAAGATTTTTGTATTGAAGTAGCTGACAATGGGGATGTCATTCCAGAAGATATGAGAAAAAAGATTTTTGATAAGGGCTTTTCTACGAAAACCACTAAGAAAAGTGACCACGGTTTTGGACTGTATATTATCAAACAATTAGTCGAAAAAAATAATGGAAGAATATATGTGGAAAGCAGCTCAGAAATCACTAAATTCTTAGTGAAATTTAAAATAGACGAATAGATAAATGGATGAATTTATAGGATGTTTTGTATAAATAATTACACATGTAGCATACATACATGAAGCAATCTGCTGATGTTGCCGCAGAGAAGTTATATAATGGTCAGGGATCATAAATGGAGCCATGTTGAGCATAGCTCCTTTTTTTATATTTATTTATTTCGTATAATAAGAAAAATGAGAGCTAACTAAACGATAATTTAAAATTTAAAAATTCATTCATATATTTTTATTTAATATCCAAGCTTTTCATGAATTAAAACAACTTCATATTCACATCCTGTAGGTTTTCGACATAATACAGAAAAATTTCTACATATTCTCTGTGGGCTTTTACAGTCGTAACATTTATCCCCCTTTACCGCACATGGAGTTTTTACTCCTAAACGTTTTGCATTAAGAGGTGCTGCTATATTTCTTGCTCTATCTAAAGCATCCTCATAATTTGAAGCTATTTTATTTTCACCAATAATTAAATAAACTTTATCATGTCCAAAACTGATTGCAGATACACGATTTCCAGTATTATCAATATTAATGATTTCTCCTGTTTCGGCAATTCCATTTACTGATGAGATATAAATATCCGCAAGGTTTGCTTTCTTTCTTATCTCCATAGCACTCATGTTTTCAGGTAATCGCATATGCCAGTACACCTCATTACGAGATGCTAGGGCATCATATAATTTCATTTCCTCTACTGTAACTGAGCCTCCTATTCCAATAGTTCTATTGCTCATTTGATTAGACAAATACTTTGTTGCTTCATCTGCATGACTAAATTCACTTACATTGTACCCTAAGCATTCGAGGCTATTTTTAAGTTTTGTAAATTCCATAACTATGTCGCTCCTATTCATACTAAAATATTCTTGTACTTCTCATAAACAAATACCTATTTATCTATTAGTTAAATAGGTATCATTACATCGCAATAATTTACTTTTACATCACATAATATAAATAACCTGTACTACAAATTATTTATAATGATAAACATTAAATTGGAATTTATCGGTTTCGTATTATGTTCATACTGTACTATATAATTAAGAATCTTATGGTTCATTACTCCTAAGCAAGATACGTGATTAAATTTATAAACTATACGATGTTATTCCTGTGTTATATAGATTTTGAATCAAGTTGAACAATTCTTCTAGCGGTAAATCTTTTTGCCTATGCCGCCAAAGGCGAATCAGCGAAATTGATGTGGATATATGAAATTCCATTAAGTATGGCAAAATTGGGGTATCTTTCTCAAAACTCAAATTCAGTTCATCAGAAGAAATTTCTTTTTTCAATCTTTCCAAAAATCGAATGTTGCCATAATCCCCTAATAAAGCTTCAAGGTATTTTCCTTTTTCCTCAAACAGGCAAACAATACTTTGAACATCAGATGGTTTTGTTGTGCACTTTTTGCTTTGCAAAATTTTCTGAATGTAATTCAACACATCATCTTCGATATAAGCCAGTAACTCGTAGATATCACTAAAATATTGATAAAAGGTACTGCGGTTATATCCGGACTTGTTTGAAATTTCCTGAATTGATATTTTCTCAATTGGTTTTTGAGTATATAATTCGCAAAAAATATTAATAAAAGCTTGTCTTGTTTTCTCTGTTGTTTCAGGTTGCTTTTTCATTTTCTCATTCCTTTCTATCAACCAACAAATATCGAAAATCTGTTGGTTGATAAAGATAAATTAAGGTTATATAATAATTATACAACACGTTGTTCTATAGTCAAGATAATATTAGAAATGGTGCTTTAGAAAGGTGGAATTAAAATGAAAATAGCCGTTAGATATCAGTCCAGAGGTGGCAATACGCGTGCAGTGGCAGAGGTCATTGCCAAAGTTTTAGGAATAAAGTCAGAGCCGATTGATAGTCCGTTAGATGAAACGGTTGATTTACTATTTTTAGGCGGTGGCGTTTATGGATGGGATGCTGACCCGCAACTAAAAGAATATTTAGAGAAATTGGACTCTAAGAAAATCGGTGAAATTGTAGCTTTTTCTACAACTGGTGCTATGAAGAAAGCAATAAGCAGAATAACTGAATACGCTGACAAAGTCGGAATAAAGGTAAATGATAAACACTTATGCCTAAAATTGGGGATGCAAGGTCATGGAACGTTTGGCCGCGAAGGTGGTCATCTAACTGATGCTCAAATAGAAAAAATAAAAGAGTTCACATCAGATGTCTTAGCTGGTTTTCAAGATTAAGATTAGTCGTACATTATAAGCATTTTCCTTGACAACAAGCGGTTTCATCACCATCCGAGAAAATAATAACACTACACACAAAAAGTGTATCCATTGGCATAGCTGCTAGGTACGCTTTTCTATGTAATGTCTTTAATGTGTCTTTGCTTCAGTAAAGCTGCTGCAGATCTTGACTACACGTATCTCGGATTCCAGCCTATTTAATACAATAGCTACTCTATACAATGTTTTTATCAGATAAAGTGAGAGATAGTTTTTATACTGTCCCTCACTCTTTTTTAATCCAATCGGGTTTTATTATCGTTCTAAAATTTTTAAATAGATAGAATCCTTAATACTAATAAAATAGTTTTTTAAAAATCCTAAAAGATACTTAAAAATTACTATTTGCCTATATCTTTTTTAATAATCTTTATTTCGCCTTACTTTACAACTGCGAATTTCTCTTTAATCCATTGTCTTTATATAAATAATAGAATAAATTACAAATTTACATCTAAAATAGATTATACCATAGAGCTGGACATGCAGTATATGTATATAGAATGGAACTTTGGCAGCACATTTTGATGGTGAAGATATAACAGATGATGATGTTGAAGATATAAAAAATTTTATAGAATTTGTTGTTCAAAAAAGGAAGAATAAAGACAAATAACTTATTTTCGCGATACGGAGGGATTCTATGACATATGATGAACTTCTTGAAGAAGTAGAATCACAAGGTATAGATGTTTTTGAAATGAACATAGGGAAGCATAAAGGATTATATGTAGATAATACTATAGCTCTATCTAAAAATATAAAAACAACCAAGGAAAAAGTATGTGTTCTTGCCGAGGAACTAGGACATCACCATAAAACTTCTGGAGAGATACTCGGCAAGAAAAATATAAACAAAATAAAGCAGGAAAAAATAGCTAGAAATTGGGGATGTGAAAAACTAGTAGGAATTGTACAATTAATAAATGCTTTTGAAAAAGGTATTAGGAGTAAACATGATTTAGCTGAATATTTAAATGTCACAGAAAAATTTTTAGAACAAGCTATCCAACATTATAAAGAAAAATATGGTGTACATTATAAAATAGATAATTACATTATTTATTTTGAACCAACGCTATTTATTGCGAAAATGTTCTAAAAGAATTGATTTTAATGTTGACCCCAAAGAATAAAATATATAAGTAAAAATTTCATCAGGAGCAATGTCTCCTATATATTTTTTAATTTTATATCGAACAAAAGTTCTGTGAAGGAGGTACTTAAATGGCAACAAAAACAAACTTTACTTCTAATGGGAAAAAATATTATAGAATAAACTATGATATTGGTATGGATGCTGATGGGAAAAGAATTAGGAAACAATTTGTTGGTAAAAGCAGAAAAGAAGCTGAAAAAAAGAAACTAGACTACATAAATAAAATGAATGCTGGTTTAAAAGATGCAAAAAATATGTGGCTTGCACAAACATTAAAAAGTTGGCTATTTGAAGTTGTAAAAATGTCTGGTAATATAAAACGAACTACATTTGCAAGATATGAAGGATTATATAGAAATTACATAGAAAATTCTCCTATAGGATGTATGAGTTTAGATAAATTAGAATCAATACAAATACAGAGATATTATAATAAGCTGTTTAGACAAGGTAAAAGCAGCAATCAAATTAACTATGTAAATAAATTTTTAAAACAATTTTTAAATTATGCGGTTGACTGTGGGTATATTCTCAAGAACCCATGTAGTGGCAAAAAGGTTGCTATTCCAAAAGAGAACTCAGATAAAGTATCTGAAAGGCATATTCCTGTATTCAATAATGAAGATCTAACAAAAATAGTTAAAGCTGAAAGCTCTAAAATTAAATACATTGCTTTATTTTCTTTATCAACGGGAATGAGGCGTGGAGAAATAATTGGCTTAAAAGAAAATGACATTGACTATAAGTTAAAAGAAATTCATATTAGAAGAACTGTGGCAACTACTACAATTTTTGATGATAACAATAAAAGAAGTAAACAAACTATAGTTCAAGAACCAAAAAGCAAAAACTCTAAAAGAACAATTCCACTCCCAGCATCATTAGTAGAAATAATCAAAGCTTCAATTAAAATTAAAAAATCAGAGAAACTAAAAGCTGGTAGTAGCTACTGCAAAGACAACTTGGACTACATATTTCTAAGTGAACAAGGTAATTTAATTAATGCTGGAAATTTGGACAAGACATGGGCAAAATTCTTAAGGTCCTTAAATATTCCTCACAAAAAATTTCATGCTTTAAGACTTACGTATGCTACTAAGCAATTTGAAAATAATATACCTTTAAAAACTATTTCTATGCTATTAGGTCACAGCAGTATTGAAATAACTGCCAATATTTATACTCATGTTTTAAAAAAAGAAAAAGAGAAATCAGCTGACATTTTAGCTGATATTAAAACTATGGTGTAAAAATGGTGTAAAATTTTAAAAAAGCACACCTTAAATCAAAAAGCAAGAATGGCTTAACCATTGTAGTTAAGCCATTCTTTCATCTTTGGTAGTCCCTAGGAGAATCGAACTCCTGATTTCACCGTGAGAGGGTGACGTCTTAACCGCTTGACCAAGGGACCATATTTAATTTTCGCAATCAACATTTAATATTATATATCCTGCTCAACAATTAGTCAATACTTTTTTCACTTTTTATTCAATATTTATGATCGAATTGTGATAATGTCTTAGTATACCGCATTTGATTATGTCCCAAATAAATAAGTTTATAGTATAATAAAACCTCATGACTAAGAAGTGAGGTGGACAAAATCAGAAAGGTAGTTTTAACAATGAATGAGAATGCAAAGTATAACATAATCAAAAAATTAATAGAGAGCAATGGTAACAAGCAAAGAGCTGCTGTACAGATTAATTGTACTGTTAGGCACATTAACAGAATGATTAAAGGGTACAAAGAGCAGGGAAAAGCCTTTTTTATACATGGAAATCGTGGTAGAAAGCCTGTCCATGCTTTAGATGATTCTACAAAACATACTATTGTTGACTTATATCGAACAAAATATAAAGACACCAATTTAACTCATTTTTCAGAGCTCTTAGAAGAATTTGAAGGAATCAAAGTTTCATCAAACACTATACATTCCATTATTTTACAGGAATTTATCCTGTCTCCTAAAGCAAAACGTACTTCTAAGGAAGCTCTACACACTAAACTTAAAGATATGCAAAAATCTACAAAGTCAAAAAAGCAAGCTAGAGTTATTCAAAGTTCTATTCTTGCTATCGAAGATGCCCATCCTAGGCGTCCGAGATGTGCCTACTTTGGAGAAATGCTTCAGATGGATGCTTCTCTTCACCCTTGGTTTGGTAGAGAAAAAAGTCAGCTCCATATAGCTGTAGATGATGCCACAGGTGATATTGTAGGTGCCTATTTCGATGCTCAAGAAACACTGAATGGCTATTACCATGTACTTGAGCAAATACTGAAAACCTATGGTATTCCTTATATGTTTTACACCGATAGGCGTACAGTTTTTGAGTATAACAAGAAAAATCCCCTTCTATTGAAGAGGATACTTTTACTCAATTCGGTTATGCCTGCAAACAGCTAGGAATCGAGATTAAAACAAGCAGTGTTCCCCAAGCCAAGGGACGCGTGGAACGAATGTTCCAAACACTGCAATCAAGACTTCCAATCGAATTGCGTTTGGCTGGTATAAGCACAATTGAGCAGGCAAATGAATTTTTAAACTCCTACATAAAAAAATTCATTTGCCTGCTCAATTCGCTTTACCTATTGATAATATCAAATCTGTATTCGAAGTGCAACCTGATATTGAAAAAATTAACTTAATTCTTAGTGTACTTGCTAGTAGGAAAGTAGACAATGGGAGTTGTGTAAAATACAATAAAGGATATTATCTTCCAGTAGATGTTAATGGTCACCCAGTATATTACCATAAAGGCACCTGCGGTATAGTAATAAAGGCATTTAACAATGATCTATATTTTTGTGTAAACGAAAAGGTTTATGCACTTGAATTGCTTCCAGAGCATGTTCCTTCATCAAAAAATTTTGATCTTGCAAAGACTTCAAAAACTCCAAAGAAACACTACATACCACCGATGAGCCATCCATGGAAGCAGGCTTCATTTGAACATTATTGCAATAAGCAAGCCCATAGACAAAAAGAAAACATAGCTTAAAAAACTAAAAAACTCTTTAACTTAAAACTTTTTGGGACATTTTCAAAATTAGTTTACACACCTTTTTTATTCAATATTTTTTTCTAAAAGCTATACTCTAGATAGCCTTCATTTGAAATGCACAACTAAAACCATTAAAGATTAAATTAAAAATTAATTAATATTTTTAGTTGCAACTAGTTCGCAACTAGTTATATAATAGTATATGTCGGTCTTATATGTACTGCACCTATCGTGTACATTTAATATAAATGGAGGAACTCATTAATGATAGAAATTAAAGATCTGACATTTTCCTACACAGGTAAATGTCCTTATTTAATAAATAAAGTAAACTTAAATATTCAAGACGGAGACTATGTTTCAATTTTAGGTGAAAACGGAAGCGCTAAAACCACCCTTGTAAAATTGATTTTGGGACTGTTAAATCCTTTAAGTGGCAGTATACACGTAGCAGCTGAAAGAATTGGATATGTACCTCAAATAGTAGATAATTTTAATTCTGAATTTCCAATTACAGTTTCAGAACTGATGAGATGTCATAGTAAAATTTTAAAAATAAAAAATAAAAAATCTGCAAATATATGTCTTGGTTCTGTTGGAATGAGTGATTTTAAAAATAAACTGATAGGGAATCTTTCTGGTGGCCAGCGTCAAAAAATATTCATAGCAAGAGCTCTCATTGGCTACCCTAAACTCCTAATATTTGATGAACCTTCTACTGGAATAGACGTTCCAAGTCAAAAAGAAATATACAGTATAATAAAACATTTAAATAGACACCAATCCATAACGGTTCTAGCTGTAGAACACAACTTAAAAGCTGCTCTGGAAAACTCTACCCATATCTGTACCATGAAGGATGGCAATTTAAAAATGTATACTGTTGAAGAATACAAACAAGTACATAATCTATCTGATTTTAATTAAATTTTACTGGAGGAAAATGATGTTACAATACGGTTTTATGCAAAATGCAATTATTGCAGGTATATTTATATCTATACTTTGTCCTGCTGTAGGCATATTTTTAGTCTTAAAAAGATATTCTATGATTGGAGATACCCTATCTCATTCATCCCTCGCTGGAGTTGCAATAGGTCTAGTTTTTGGATTCAATCCAATACTAACTGCTTTTATATTTACTTCCATTGCAGGACTCGTAATAGAGTTTTTACGAGATTATTATAAGAAGTATGCTGAATTAATACTTGTTATAGTCCTTACATTATCCGTTGGTATTGCCATTGTACTTATAAGCACCGGAAAAGCCAATGCAGATGTAAACTCCTTTCTTTTTGGAAGTATACTTACTGTATCTGAAAATGACATTTACACAGTAGTTATATTAAGCATAATTTCTGTTATAACTTTAACTCTTTTACATAATGAATTATTGTATATAACCTTTGATGAAAATGGAGCAAAAGTGTGCAAAATAAAAGTAAAGCTTATAAATTACATATTTGCCCTTTTGGTAGGTGCTACAATTTCTGTTTCTATACGAATTCTTGGGATTCTTGTAATTTCATCCATGATAGCTATGCCCGTGGCTGCAGCCCTTCAACTTCACAAAGGATTTAAAATTACATTTTTATTCTCAATAATATTTGGATTTCTAGACATAATGATTGGATTATTTTTATCCTATTATATAAACAGTGCCCCTGGTGGTACTATAGCAATTACTTCAGTTGTGTTGCTTTTGGTTGTTATTATAGGTAAAAGGTTATTCAATAAATAGCTTTCTCTGTTCTCAGATATGTTTAGGTATTTATAAATTTAAATACTTATACATATCTTAAGCTCATTGGTTTACTATTCTTGTAGTATACTTTTCTATATTCTTTCTTATACTTGGCCAGGAACGTTTGCAAAACATTACTTCTACATTATTTCTACTAGATCTTTCCTTTATTATATTAGCCATATTATGTCCTATATAATCTATAAGCACCAATACCAAATCTGTATTTTCGTGAATTTTTATTTTTCTATCACCTTTTTTTCTTCCTGTAACATGGCCAATTTCATTAAATCCCTTTTCTCTCAATTTATCTTCTATATTCCCAAGTCGGTCTCCCCCTACTACTAAAATACTCATAAATTAATTCCTCCTCAGTTTATAATCGATATTAATTCTCATAATCAATTATAAACTGATATCACTATTTTGTAAACCTTATATTGCGACTAAGCTAAAAACTTTACAAGCTAAAAGCTGTAAAAAATTGCTCATCAAATAGGTTTAATTGATGAGCTTAAACATGCTATTGCTTTGTAAACTTTATATAGAGCTTCTAACTAAAATTTAAACTTATACATAAAATGTAATTACAAAATTGAAAGCACCTTTAAAAACTTTTCCATAAGTCTTAAGTAGGTATTTTAGAAAATCTTAGGAGCTTAGATATGTTTGAGGTACGAGTTTAGCTAAGGTTCTTAGATTTTCAAAATACCGAGCTCTAGACTTATCAAAAGTTTTTATGGTGCTAAAATTTGTCATTACATGACCTGTATAAGTTGATTTTTCGTTTAGAAACTCTATAAGTTAATTCTCTATTCCAACTCTTGCTGGGACACCTTCAGTATAATAATGCTTTATTTCCTTCATTTCTGTAACTAAATCTGCTCTTTCTATTATTCTCTTATCTGCATATCTTCCAGTTAGTATTACTTCAGTCTTTTCCTGTTTTTTATCTAAAATTTTCAAAACCTCATCTACTGTAAATAGTTCATAAAATATAGCTATATTTATTTCATCCAATACTACTACGTCATAGTCTCCCTTTGTAACTATCTCTTCAATTTTTTTAAGTCCAGTTTTGGCTGCTTCTATATCAGCTTTGCTTGGTTTACCGCATATAAAACAATTTCTTCCAAACTGTTCTAATGTAAAATTAGGTAAATACTCTTTTGCTTTCAGTTCGCTGTATTCCATTCCTTTAACAAACTGACCAAAAAATACTTTTTTGCCAGCACATACAGCTCTGAGAGATAACCCTAGTGAAGCCGTAGTCTTACCTTTACCGTTTCCAGTATAAACTTGAATGTATCCTTTATCCATAACAAACAACCCTCTTCCTTATAATAATTATCATATTTGAAATGCCTGAATTCTTCTCTTACTTTAAGTTTATTAGTATGCATTTATTATGTCAATATTTATTGTAAATAGAATTTTTCCCATCACGTAATCAAACTAAATACATTCAACTGGCAGTGAAATTTCATTTAAAGCTTTTACTTTATATATCTTTATATTTTTGAAATTTAATCCTCTTAAGAACTTTTCTTCAAATTTAAACTTTTCTGCATCATCATATATTATTCCTAAAACATTTCCACTATGTGCACCTATTATTCCAAGACCTGAAGTTTTTTCTTTTATGTCCATCACTAAGTTTAAAAAATCATAATAAAGTCTTTTCTGATTTTTCACTATACTTTCAGTTGAGACATAAGCAAGCTTATGTAAATCTTTTTCTTTCACTGCTTCTTTAAGTATTGGAATTAATTCTTTAACATCACATAAATTAGGTAATTTTTTGTGATTAAATTCAACTGTATCTACTGTTTTATCTCCTTCGAAAGCAAGTATATTATAAGATAAGTAATCTCCTATTGTAAATTTATAATTACCACTTTTATAATCAAATAAAGTCATCTTATTGAACACTATACTATCCGTAGGTTCGATATCTATACAGTTTTTCACAAGTTCTGCCTCATTGAATTTTTTATTAAACATATTAATAAGACAATAATAAACTCCACAAAGATCTGCCGTACTGCTGGCAAGTCCCTTTCCATATGGAATCTCGGAGTTTATTTCTATATCTATGCTATCAAAATACTTTTCATATCCCCAGGATTTAAGAATATTATATAAAAAACTAGAAGACTTTTTTAGGTACCTTTTCCTTATGGGATTATTACATTCTATAAGTTTAACTTTAGTATAAATATTTACTGGACAAGACAATAAAAGATCTCTATTTTCTATTTTTCCCTGAAGTATTTCTCCAAAACTTCCAGGATAAATTGTTGAAGTCTCCATAAAATACACCCTTTACAAATTTTTTATTGTCTTTATATATTTCACAAGTTCATTTACATTGTAAAAAACATTAATATTATTATAATCCATTTTCTTTCTTCCAATTATAAACGCATATATTCCACAATCCAGACAGGCTCTTATTTTTTCATAAGTTCCACCTTCCCTACCGCTGTCTTTAAGCAGCATGGCTTCAGCTTCATAATCTTTTATAAAGGCACAATTTAGTTCATAACTTATAGGCCCTTTTAAAGCAATTATATCTGCTAAATCTATATTTTTATCATAACATTCATTTATAACTTTAACAGAAGGCAAAACTCTATAAATTATTCTATTATTAAGACCCATTCCCAGTACTTTATCCAAACTCCTACTTCCTGTAGTATTTAGTATAGTTCCATTTATATCCTTAAGTTTCAATTTAAGCTCATCATAATCCTTTACTTCTACAACTTTATCCTCACTTTTAAATTCTTCTATACAGGAGGGTCTCTCATATCTTATATACTCTATGTTTAACTCATTGCATGCCTTAATTACATTTTTTGTAACTTCAACTGCATAAGGATGTGAGGCATCCACTAATACTTTTACACCTTTTTCCCTTAACTCACTTATAAGATCATGAAGATCAAGGGGTTTGTTGTTCATATAAGCATATTTATATTCTTTAAGAAGCTCTCCACCATATTCCGTGGCTGTAGATACAAATATATCAGAAGTAAATTCATTTAGCAAAGAGAGTATTTTTCTACCTTCAGAAGTTCCAAGAATTAATCCTATCATATGAAAATCTCCTTACATTTTAACTTTCATCTTTTCATCCATAAGAGGATTGCCTTCTATACAATCCCTAATGTGCTGCACATATATCTCCTGAAAAGCCTTGTTTTCCCCAAGTCCATGAAGATATGTGTTTATTTCAAATCCTTTAGATTTAAGTATTTGTTTCCATGAATCATTGTCTTCACCTGCCATGTCATTTGTAGCATGATCTCCTGCTACTAACATAAAAGGCATTAATGTTACTTTCTCAATATTATTTTCTTTCAGCTTAGGTATTATATTATCAATTGCAGGATACCCCTCTACAGTAGCTACAAAAGTATTTCCTATTTTCAAATCATCTAATACATATTGAAAAAGAGCATAGCTAGAATTACTTGGATGGGAAGATCCATGTCCCATTAACACTACAGCTTCATTTTGGCTAAGAGGTGGAAGCTGCTTTTCTAATGCCCTAGCAGCTATTACATAATCACTTTGTCTATAAAGTACAGGGCGACCTAGAACCAGTTTACTAAAGGACCCTTGATATTCATTTATACATCGAACTACCTTGTCATATTCATCTCCTGGCATTATATGAAGTGGCTGAACATAAACTTCTCTAAAGCCTTCATCTCTCATTTTATCCAGGGCTTCAGGCACCGTATCTATATAAATTTTCTTTTGATTTTTTAATTTCTTGATTATTATTCCGGAGGTAAAAGCTCTTCTAACTGCATATTCCTTAAATTCATTTTTAATTTCATTTTCCGTATCTTCAATACAGTTTTTAAGTGTTCCCAACATGCTTGTACCAAAACTTACCACAAGTATTCCTCTTTTTGCTTCCTTCAAATCTTATCACCTCTTTTAAGAATAGTTTTTTATTCTATTCTGGAATTTTGTAACCACGGGGAGTTATAAATATCCCATCTTTTATATAACTGTTACTGTTTCCTATTATAACTACGGACATCATGTCAACTACGCTGTCATCAAAAGAATCAAGTGTAAAAAGCTTATGCTCCTGACCTTCTCTAAGTGCATTTTTAACTACGGCTACAGGGGTATTGCCTTTTCTGTATTTTTTCACAATATCAATACATTCTTTTAAATAGTGTGGTCTACCCTTACTTTTAGGATTATAAAGTGATATTACAAAATCTCCAGAAGCTGCAAGTTCAATTCTCTTTTTTATAAGCTCATAAGGAGTCATAAGGTCACTTAAACTTATGTTACAGTTATCATGCATAAGAGGTGCTCCAACTATAGAAGCTGCTGCAGAGGAAGCTGTAAGTCCTGGAATTACTTCTACGTCTTCATCTTTTCTCATTTCCAAGATGAGCCCTGCCATACCATATATTCCTGGGTCACCTGTACTCACTATGGAAACTACGTGGTCTTTTGAAAGTTCAAGTGCTTTTTTGCATCTTTCCACTTCAGCTCTCATGCCTGTTGAAATTACCTCTTTATTTTTAATTAGGTCTTTTATCATCTCTATATACTTAGTATATCCTACAATTATTTCACTATTTTCTATTACCTTTACAGCACGTAAAGTCATATTTTCATATCCACCTGGTCCAATTCCTACTACATAAAGTTTACCCATTTTACACACATCCTTTATTTAATGCACAATTCACAGTGCACAATTCACAATTTTTAAATCAACATTTGTTTTTATGTACTTCACCTATACACAAGGTCATTCCATTTGCCTTTATTTTATCCGTAATTAAAGATGCTCCCGTAAGTTCTGTGCAAGGCTCGCACACTGCCCTTACGCCTATTGTTTTTTCAACAAAGTCACTGCCTTTATAGTTGTGATGTACTCTTCTTATATCTTCTATAGAATAGATTTTTAAATCACATTTGAAATATTCTGCAAGTTTTAATATGGCTTCTTCCTTTGCCTTTATTTCTACAGTAGAAATATACCTTACAGCTCTCTCATCTATATTGTAATCTAAAAGCAGCTTTTTAACTGTTTCTATCATCTGCTTCGAATCAAAATTTTTCCTGCAGCCAACTCCCAGCACAACATTCTTTCTTATGAGTTTTAGTGTTTTTATATTTTTAAAATTCTCATCACCAAAGGCTTTACACTTATTTGTAACACACAAAAGTCCTTGTATATTATCTAAATTGATGCTGTAACCTTTAGGAACATCCAGCAATTTATCTTCATCTATAAATCCTACTTTTTTGCCTTCCACCAAAAGGGCAGCTATGTATTTAGCATCTTTTAAATCATTTATAATGAATCCATTTTCTTTTGCAAAGACATCCGGTGCCTTTACCCCAATATTATCTGTAGCTGTAGTTATTACAGGAACAGCTTTGAGGATACTTGCCAATTGGCATGTAAGCTCATTTGCTCCACCTAAATGGCCGCTTAAAAGGCTAATTACAAATTTACAGGAACTATCTATGACAACTACTGCAGGATCCTTATCTTTTGATTTTATAAAGCTTGCTATGGCTCTTACAGCTATACCTGTAGAACTTATAAATACAACTGCCTTGTAATTTGACATGGCAGTTTCCGCTGCATCCTTAAGTTTAAAACCTTCCATATTATTTTTAGAATAAAGATCTACAGGAAAATGCTTTTTCATCTTATCACTTATTTTATCTCCTGCAGTTGTAACGCTAATTACCGCTATTTTCATTTTTTGCCTTTCTGAACATATGTGTAAAATTTTCATCGTACAAAAGGCTCTTATCATATTTACAATTGATAAAATCTCCTACAAGTATCTGCGCTGTTTTTGTTATATTTTCCTTCTTTACTTTTTCTACGATATCATCTAAAGTTCCTATAACACACTTTTCATCTTCCCAGGTAGCTTTTTGAATAACTGCTATAGGCACATTTCTACCATAGCCTTTCTTTAATTTTTCCACTACCTTGTCTATCATGCTTACAGACAAAAACAGTGCCATGGAAGCTCCTACAGAAGCTAATCTTTCCAAATTTTCTTTCTCTGGTACGGGAGTTCTTCCCTCTACTCTTGTGAGAATTATAGTTTGGCTTATACTTGGAAGGGTAAATTCTCTGTTTATAGCAGCTGCTGCAGCCGTAAAAGAACTTACTCCTGGAACAACTTCATAATCTATTCCAAGCTTGTCTAGTTCATCCATCTGTTCTCTTATAGCCCCATATATGGTTGGATCTCCTGTATGCAGTCTAACTATTTTCTTTCCTTCTCCATGATACTTTTTTATAACATCGATAACTTCATTTAAGGTCATGGAAGCAGAATTGTATACTTTTACTCCAACCCTACAGTATTCCAAATGATCTTTGCTTACGAGTGAACCTGCATATATAACCACATCTGCAGTTTTTAGTATATCTCTTCCCTTAACTGTTATTAAATCAGCATTTCCTGGTCCTGCTCCTATAAAGTAAACTTTATTTGTCATGTTCTTCCTCCTTTAATCTCTTTGGGCTATTATAAGAGACATATAATCTCTGCTTTTTAGTATATCTTCTCTATTTTTAAGTACTTCCTGTCCTTCTCTATAAGCTCTCTTTACACATATGTACTTGAATCCTTTTTCTTCTAATACATTTAATACATTTTCTTCTTTTCTATATACTTTCATTATTACTACAAACTTCTCATCTGTTATCTTATCTACCTGAGATGCAGGAAGAATCAAAACCCTTTCATCTCCTATAACAATACTCTGTCCTGCTAAACTTGCAGCAGCACAAAACGATGTTATTCCAGGTACAGTTTCTGTTTTATACCCCTTGTTTTTAATGTGATCTAAAAGATATATATAGGTACTGTATACAAAAGGGTCACCTATAGTCAAAAATGCCACATTTTTACCCTCATTTAATCTTTCCTCTATAGTCTTAAAAGCTTCAAATATCTTTCCTTCCTGCTCTTTTCCACCCATTGGAAAGTGTTTTATTATAACTTCTTTATTTTCATCTACAAAATTTTTAGCTGTATCAAAAGCTATGCTTCTATCTCCATCTTTTGCTGAAGGTGCAACTATTACCTCACATTTCTTTATTACATTTACAGCTTTTAGCGTCAGTAATTCTTCATCTCCAGGCCCAACTCCTATACCATAGAGAGTACCCATCTTTAAGGTATCTTTTTCCATAAGTTTTCACATCCTAACTACTTAATATAAAGTTTAAAGTCCAAATATCAAAGTTCAAATAATGATGACTTCCTTCGTACCTCAGCAAATCTATAATTTTAATGTTTTCTGACATTAGGAGGAAAATTATCATTATCTGTTATTTGTTCTTTAACAAATTATAAATTACGAATTGCACTTACTATAAATATACTGTTATTAGAAGTCATCATATAACTGTTCGCCCTGGTCTTATTTATTG
Source organism: Clostridium coskatii (assembly GCF_001675205.1). Taxonomy (NCBI): domain Bacteria; kingdom Bacillati; phylum Bacillota; class Clostridia; order Eubacteriales; family Clostridiaceae; genus Clostridium; species Clostridium coskatii. Next base: position 16,951 of record NZ_LROR01000053.1, read on the forward strand.
ATACTTGTATACATTCTACTTCACATTTCATACCTTTTAGAGTATCAAGGGCTTTATACAAATTATTTAAAGTTATAAAATTAAGCACCATTTTCCCATGTCCTTTTAGCTTTGCACCATATCTTTTTACTATTTCCTCTATATTTCCTCCGCTGCCGCCTATAAATACAGCATCAAAATAAGGTTCTATGCTTTCCTCTACCTCAAGTGCTTCTCCTTTTACAACTGTTAAATTGTTTACATTGAATTTATCTATATTTTTTTCAATTACAGAAAGTGCTTCTTCATTTTTTTCAACCGCAACTACCTGTCCCTTAGAGCATATCTTAGCCATCTGTACACTTACAGAACCTGTTCCAGCACCTACATCCAGCACTCTAAAATCTGGCTCAATTCCAAGTTTTGCAATGCTAAGTATTCTAATTTCCTCTTTTGTCATGGGACAGTTTCCTCTTATAAATTCATCATCTTTTATATATCTCATAAAAATTTCTCCCACTTTTATAGAGTTTTATTTTCAATTACAACTACACAAAGACCTCCAAAGTCTTTATCTTTTAGCTCTACAGCACTTCCTGAAGTGATTTTCTCATCCTCGTAAGAAAGATTTTCTCCTACATGCACTACTGCATCTACAGCATTTTCTTCTAGAATGCTGCACAGATAATCTGGTGAATGTTTTTTATCCGTAAACCATATAGAAATACGATTTTCCTTTACTATGCCTAAAAAATCTTCCTCTCTGCCGTGGAGACTTCCTAAAAAGGATCCCTGCCAGCTAAGTTTTACTTTTGCCATCATATATTGAAAAGAGCTTATACCTGGAATAACTTCTATGTCACCATCATAATTCTTTTTTAAATACTCCGTTATACCATAGTAAAGTGGATCTCCAGAAGCTGTAACAGATACGCTTTCATATTTTCCAGATTGCAAAATATTAAGTATATCCGTTAACTTTCTTACCTTTATCTTATTGCCTTCTATAAAGTCCAAACTATCTACTGCTCTTTCAAAACCCAATATAGCCTGCGAACGTTTCATTACAACTGCAGCCTTTGGAAGTATGTAATCTTTATTTCCAGGTCCTATGCCTACTATAAAAACCTTTGTATTCATAACCACACCTACTATTAAAATTTTACTTAGAAAGACTGCTGTAGAGCACTCCTCTTTTCATTGAATACATTATAACATCTGCTTCGATTGAATTATAGGTGTACTGTTCTATTCTATTTTTTACCTTAATACCTATATTTTCATAAAGCTTGTCATATCCATCTCCTAGAAGTTCTACAGCTCCTTCTGTAGTTTTTTCATTATACACTTTTTTTACAAGTTGCAAGTCTTCTCCCATTAAAGCAAGTTCCAGTGCCATTGTCTCAAGTCTTACATCTGATACCCTGCTGTGGGTGTTAAAACATCCTGAAGCAATTTTACTCATCTTACCTATATGTCCAATTACAAGTACTTTCTTTATATTTTTGTTCATGCAGCATCCTAGTGCAAAGCCAACATAGTTAGACATTATAACCATCTTGTTTTTATCCAGCTTCAAACTAGCTGCCATATTTTCTCCCATGTTTCCAAAGAGAAGTATAAGATCTTTGCACCCTTTAGCTATCTTTTGATTTATCTCAAGTTCTACAGACTGCTTAAGTGCTTCCTCAGACATTGGCATTACAATTCCACTTGTTCCAAGTATAGAAATTCCTCCTACTATATTGAGCCTTGGGTTAAATGTCTTTTTTGCTATTTTTTCACCTTCAGGTACAAATATAGTTATTTCTACACCTGAGTTTTCAGGAAGTACTTCTTTTACTTCTTTTTCAATCATCTTTCTAGGCACAGGGTTTATAGCAGCTTCACCTTTTTTCACATATAGTCCTTCACCTTTAACTATTCCAACACCTATGCCGCCTTTTAATCTATATCCTTTAGATATTTTCTTTGCCCTTGCCCATATCTCTATGCCATTTGTTATGTCTATGTCGTCTCCACCATCTTTTAAAACACAGCACTCTACAAAATCTTTTCCATACTTTACTTTTTCAATAGGTATCACAAGCTCAATACCTTTTGGAGTATCTATTTTCACTTCTTTTAAATCAGTTTTAAAATACAGCATAGTACAAGCTGCCTTTGCAGCCGCTGCCGCACAAGAACCTGTAGTATATCCACATCTAAGTCTTTTTCCATCACAATTTACATACATGTCAAGCACAATATCACCACCTAAAAGTGCCAAATTATCTAGTTATCATATACATAAGTGCATTTACTATAGCAGCTGCTATGTTGCTGCCGCCTTTTCTTCCTCTTATAGTTATCATAGGTACATCAAGTTTTTCTATTTCCTCTTTAGAATCTGCAGCTCCTACAAATCCTACTGGTGCTCCTACTATAAATTTAGGCTTTGCCTTTCCGGCTAAAGTAAGCTCCTTTAATTTATAAAGTGCTGTAGGGGCATTTCCAAATACAAAAAACTCCACTCCTTCTTCTACAGCTTTTTCTACAGCTGCCATAGAACGGGTTATACTTTTTTCCTTAGCGATATCTGCTATTTCACTTCTACTTACAAAACATTCTACTTTACAGTTGAGCTTTGCAAGTGCTTTTTTATTTATTCCTGCTGCAGCCATATTTGTATCTGTATATATGGTCACACCTTTTTTTAAAAGTCCCAAAGCACTATCTACAGCTCCTTCTCTTATATAAAGTATATCTTTATATTGAAAATCTCCTGTAGTATGTATTACCCTCTTTACTATAGAAAGTTCTCTTTCAGGAAAATTACATTCTCCCATTTCTTCTCCTATTATTTCAAAACTTCTTTTCTCTATTCCCATAGGTGATTTTATATAATCCATGATAATCTATTCTCCATTTCCTTATATGAAGTTAAAAACTACTTTTCCCTTATATCTATAAATTTATCTGAATTTTTTACATCTGCTTCTTCAAAAGTTGCCATATTGTCCATAGTATAAAGTGCGGCCTCTATTACTGAAAATTCTAAAGGACATCCTGAACCTTCTCCAAGTCTCATATCTAAATTTAACATAGGCTTTAATCCCAGTTCCCTCATTACATAGCTTATAGCTGGTTCTGCTGAAAGATGGGACGGAAATAAATAATCTCCTACCTTTTTATTTAATTTAAAAGCACATAAGGCAGCTGCCGAAGATATAAATCCGTCAATTACAATAGGTACTCTATTTTTAGCTGCTCCTAAAAAACATCCGCACATTCCTGCTATATCAAATCCACCTACTTTTGACAATACATCAATAATATCTTTTGGATCCGGTTTATTTATATCAATAGCAGCTTGTACAGCTTTCTTTTTGCTTTTAAGCTGTTCATCTGTTATTCCAGAACCTTTTCCAACTGTAAGGTCTACTGGTAAACCTGTAATTGCACTTAAAATTGCAGAACTAGTAGCAGTATTACCTACACCCATCTCTCCTGTTCCAAAAAGGTCATATCCTTCTTTTACAAGATTATCTACTGACTCTATACCTGCCTCAATGGCCTTTATGCATTCTTCTCTAGTCATAGCTGGTCCTTTAGCCATGTTTTTTGTACCATAGGCCACTTTTTTATTTATTATTCCAGGCTCTTTAAAGTCATAATCCACTCCTACATCTACTACAGTTATATCCGACTTGGCAAAATCCGAAAGCACACAAACTCCTGTTATGCCTCTTGCAAAATTTTTAGTAACTGTTACTGTAAGATCTTTAGGACAGTTACTTACCCCTTCTTCTACTACTCCATTATCAGAACACATAATAACTATATTTTTTTTATGTATTTTATTATGTATTTTTCCTGTAATTCCTGCCATTTTAGCAGCTATTTCTTCAAGTTTTCCAAGGCTTCCTATAGGTTTTGTCAAACTGTCCAATCTTTCCCATGCCTTTTTTACAGCCTCTTCATCTTTTCCCTCTATACACTTTAAAGTTTCTTCAAATAAACTCATAATACATACCCCCCAATTTACTTTTAAAATTATTAAATTTACCCCTTACTATATAAGACACTAAAAACACAAAAATAGTAACGCACTTTTTAAAACTTTTTTATCTTTATTTTTTTGATGCCCCTGAAATTTTTTGTAACATATCTAAGTTTCCAAAGAAGTGAATGTGGGCATAAGCTCCTAAAGTATTGTTTTTAACGTACCCGCAGTTCCACTTTTTTATTTTTCCATCGTAAGTATCCTTAGTTACGTTATAAATTTTTTCTTCTTCTGAATCGATATAGGATTTATGAAACTCATGACAATTTACTTTAAGTCCTAAAGGTAAAATGTTATTTTCCTTAGCTACTTCTACCTCGGCATATCCAAAGTTTTGTAATCTGGAAGTCATGTGAGCCTTTCCTTTAAAAAATCCAACTGTGTCAAAGACAGCACTTTTGTCTACATTTTCCATACCTTCTGTCAAATACATAAGTCCTCCGCATTCGGCATAGCATCTAAGTCCCGCTTTTAATTCTGTTTTTATACTTTCCATCATAGATATATTGCTGCTAAGCTCCTCTATAAAAACTTCAGGATATCCGCCTCCTATGTACAAAAAGTCTATATTAGAAGGTAATTTTTTATCTTTAAGGGGACTAAAGGATATAGTTTCACCTAGTTCCTCTAAAAGTTCTATATTTTCCTTGTAATAAAAGCTGAAGGCTTTATCGTAAGCTACTGCTGTCCTTATCTTCCTATTTTCAATATGGTAGTCATCCTTAAAGTTCTTGTTTTCCTTAAAGCATCTAAGCAGCATTTCAACATCCACATTTTTTAAAATAAGTTCACTGCATAGGTCTATTTTTTCATTTAAGTCACCTACTTCACTGCTTTGGACAAGTCCTAAATGTCTGCTCTTAAGGGAAAGCCTTTCATCCTTTGGAATGTAGCCAAATACCCTTATATTGCAATTTTTTTCTACAGCAGCTTTCAAAAGTTTATAGTAACTATCTCCTATATTATTAAATATCACTCCTGCTATATTTAAATTTTCAAAGTTCACTATTCCATTTATTTCAGCACATAAGGTAGTACTTTGAGACTTAGGGCTCATAACAAGTACCACAGGCAGGTCCAGTACCTCAGCTATATTAGCTGTAGAATACTTGCTGTCTATCCCCTTGCCGTCATATAATCCCATAACACCTTCAATTATTCCTAGTTCTCCTTTTCCCCTACTGAAAGAGGCCTTTACTCCCTCTTCTCCCATAAGGTATAAATCCAAATTTCTAGAACTAGTTCCAGTTATGCTTCTATGAAATGCAGGATCTATATAATCCGGTCCTACTTTGTAACCTTGAACTTTATATCCTTTTTTCATAAGTGCTTTCATAAGTCCAATAGTTACTGTAGTCTTTCCGCCTCCACTACTGTTTGATGATACAATAATACTTTTCAATGCCCATCACCCTATTTCATTTTTTACTTGAACTCTTCTTTAATCCACCTGCATATGTCAAGAGCATAATAAGTAATTATCATTCCTGCTCCTGCCCTCTTTATGCAAGTTAGCATTTCCTTTACTATAGCTTTTTCATCTATAAGACCAGCTTTAGCTGCTGCTTTAACCATGGCAAATTCTCCACTTACATTATAAGCAGCTACTGGCAAGTCAAATTTGTCCCTGGCAAGTCTCACTACATCTAGATAAGGAAGGGCTGGTTTTACCATTATTATGTCTGCCCCTTCTTTTATATCATCTTCTATTTCCAGCATAGCTTCTCTTACATTGGCTGGATCCATCTGATAACCCTTTCTGTCACCAAATTTAGGTGCTGAATCCGCTGCATCTCTAAAAGGTCCATAAAATGCAGAACAGTATTTGGCACTGTAAGCCATTATAGCTACATTTTTAAATCCATTCTCATCTAATATATTTCTAATAGCCTCAACTCTTCCATCCATCATATCCGATGGTGCTACCATATCTGCTCCAGCTTGTGCATGAGAAAGTGCTATTTTAGCTATATATTTAAGTGTTTCATCATTGTCTACTTCATGTCCATTGAGTATTCCACAGTGGCCGTGGCTTGTATACTCACACATGCATACGTCTGTAATTATATAAAGTTCTGGATCTAATTCTCTCAGTTTTCTAACTGCCTTTTGAATTATTCCATTTTCCTCAAAAGCTGAAGTTGCCACCTCATCTTTATGATCTGGAATTCCAAATAAAATTACACTCTTTACTCCCGCATCTTTAATTTCTTTTACAGCTTCAGGAAGCCTGTCAATAGAATAGTGGTAATTATTGTCCAGTGAAGATATTTCTTCTTTAATATTTTCTCCTTCTACCACAAATAATGGATAAATAAAATCGCTTGGATTGAGTACAGTTTCCCTAACCATATCTCTTATAATTGGATTTTTTCTAAGTCTTCTGTGTCTTCTAAACATATTTTTTACTTCCCTTCTAATAGTCGTTTTATAACTCCGTCTGTAGTATATTCTTCAGACATTTCATAATCTATATCATGCTTTTTCAGCTCTTTACCTGTTATAGGTCCTATAGAAATTACCTGCTTTTCCTTTATAGCAGAAAGTCCTACAAGTTCTATCATGTTTCTAACTGTAGTTGGACTTGTAAAAATAACTGTATCTACATCATTAAAACAATTTTTATCAGTTAAACTTCCAGCTATTGTCTCATAAGTATAACATTCATCTACCATGCAGCCTTCTTCTCTCAAGGCTTCTGCCAAATAAGGTCTTGCATTTTTAGATCTTGGAATAAATACCTTGTCTCCTTTTTTTATGAAACCTTTCATTTTATCATGGAGACTTTCAGCTACAAACTTTTCTGCTACTATCTCAGGTATAATTCCCTTACTTTTTATAGCTCTTTCTGTGGCAGGACCTATAGCTGCAAATTTTCCTTTTATATTTCTAATATCATAATTTTCGGTTAGAAGTCGTTCAAAAAAGCTGTTTACCCCATTTACACTGGTGAAAATAATATAATCATACTCCGGCAATTTACCTAAATACTCTTTGATATTTTCTGAAGTATATTTTATTTCTATGGAATGTATCTCAGTAACCTGAGCTCCTAAATCAAGAAGTTTTTCTCTCATTTCACGTGACTGAGCCTTTGATCTTGTGATACATACATTTTTTCCAAAGAGAGGCTTTTTTTCATACCAATCAAGCTGCTCATTGAATTTTATAACATCTCCTATAACTATTATGCATGGAGAAGTCAGTCCTGCTTCTTCAGCTTTTTCTTTTATGTCTTTTATTTTTCCTACAACTTTTTTTTGCTTTGAAGTAGTTCCCCTCATAACTACAGCACAAGGAGTATTTTCATCCATACCATTTTCCTTAAGTTTGCTGCATATTACTTCCAAGTTTCTAAATCCCATTAAAAAAATAAGTGTTCCTCCTATTTTAGCTGCAGCTTTCCAATTTATATCCAGCTTTTCAGCAGTCTTTCCTGTAAAGATATGAAAACTTCGAGCTACTTTTCTATGAGTTACAGGTATTCCTGCATAATTTAATGCTGATATTGGAGAAGTTATTCCGGGTATGACCTCAAACTCTATATTTTCTTTTAAAAGAGCTAGAGCTTCTTCCCCTCCTCTTCCAAATACATAGGGATCTCCACCTTTAATTCTTCCTACTACATGTCCTTTTTTAGCAAGTTCAACTAACATGTTATTTATTTCATCTTGATTTTTATAATGGCATCCTGGTTCCTTACCACAGTAATATATTTCACAGTCCTCATTTACATATTTTAAAATTCCAGGGCCTGCCAATCTGTCATACATAACTGCAGTACATTCACTTAGTTTTCTCACTGCCTTTAAAGTTATAAGTTCCTCATCTCCAGGTCCTGCACCAATAAGATAAACTTTACCCATAGTATCCTCCTTAAGCTTTCAATATCATTTTTGCAAGTTTTTCACCTAAAACCATATAATCTTCCTTGTTCCCTGTTACATCTTTTTTTATAAGTTTATTTCCTACCATGAACATTCCCATGATATTTATAGTATCTTTATCTATTTTTGCATAGGCACCTATGGTGGAATGACAATCTCCATTTAATGTCCTCATAAAGCTTCTTTCAGCTTCTACACAAATCCTTGTATTTTCATCGTCTAATTTACTGAAAAAGCTCTTATTTTTACTGTCTTTTTTTGTTTCTATACCAAGAGCTCCTTGTCCAATTGCAGGTACCATATCTTCCACCTTAAAATACTCAGTAACTAGTTCCTCTAAGTGAGACCTTTTAATTCCTGCAGCTGCCAAAACTATGCCATCTAAGTTTTGACTTTCTATTTTACTTATTCTAGTCTGTATATTTCCCCTTATAGGAGCTATCTCTATATCCGGCCTTAATATCTTTAACTGTTCTGCTCTTCTATTGCTGCTTGTCCCAATTTTAGCTCCTTTAGGAAGTTCATTAAAAGGTACTTTATCTTTAGATACAAAGGCATCCCTTACATCTTCTCTCTGCATAATAGCAGCTATTTCAAAATCTTCCGGCACATCAAAAGGTACATCTTTCATACTGTGAACTGCTGCATCTGCTTCATCTTTGAGAAGTGCCAGTTCAATTTCCTTTAAGAAAAGACCTTTTCCACCTATTTTATTTAGGGCTATGTCAAGTCTCTTGTCTCCCATTGTTTCTATAAGCACTTTTTCACACTTTGCATTATAATCTTTTTCCAGTATATCCATTACTATTTCAGTTTGAGTCTGGGCTAATTTGCTCTTTCTAGTTGCAATTTTAAAATTCAAATGTTATCACCATCCTGTGTTATCCTTAAATTTGCTGTTGTAAAAAACATATTTATTACATCTAGGGCCTTTCCCTTTTTATAAAAAAAGTAAAAATCATCTGTACATATAAACTTCATAATTTTTTTCTTATTATCTATACTGCAAATGCTATTTCTTATATGAGAAGTAAATTCTACAAATTCATCATAGTCTTTTATATAATCTACCAGCTTATTTGCAATAAATACAGAAGTTACAGGTGATACTCCTTTTGTATTTATCCCAATTGAAATATTTTTAGTATTTCTCTGGCAGGGTGTAATGCAATTTCCATTTTCAGGCTTAGTTGCATCTATATATATTTTACATAACTTTCTGCAATCCTCTGCTATACTGTAGTTTACTTTCACATCATCTGTAGCTATTACTACAAGGTGCTTGTCTTCTATATACTTCTTTTCATACTCTGCATTAATTATATTTACATTAGGGAGGCTCCCTATATTTTCAAAATCATCCATAAACTTTTTAGACAATATATAAACCTGGCATCCTTTTTTTGAAAAGGTTTTTGATTTAATGTAAGCTGCATGTCCTCCCCCTAATATAATCACTTTTATTTTAGGAGATAGTAGCGACAAAAGCATATTATTATTTTCTAAGTTGTTTACCTTCATCTCTTCTTCTCCCCTTAAAACTTAAGTAGTTACATCTTTACTTATTTTTTTTAACACCTGTAGTATTCTTTCATTTCTCCACCTATCTTTTACAGCTAGCCTTATAAATTTACTATCAAGTTTCTTAAAATTATTGCATCTTCTTATGAGAACATCTTCCTTTAAACATCTATCATATAGCTTCTGACAATCTTCATATTTCATTTTACATAATACAAAATTGCTGTAGCTATCATACACTTTTTCAAATAAAGGTATTTCTTTTAACTCATCTAACATAAATTTTCTTTCTTTTTCTATCCAAGAAATGGAGTCTTCTATGTATTTCTTATCTTTAAAAACATTCTCGGCTGCTGTTTCTGCAAAGGAGTTTATGTTCCATGGATTTTGTTTGGATTTTATACTTTTTATTAAACTTTCATTTTTACAAAGTCCATATCCCATTCTTATTCCCGGAAGTGCAAAAAATTTAGTAAGAGCCCTGATTAAAAATACACATTTATATTTCTGCGCCTCCCTTAAAAAAGAACATCCTCTTTTTCCTGTAAACTCCACGAAAGCTTCATCTATAATTATAGTTTTATGATTTTCTTCACAGTAATCAAGTATTTCTTTAAACTTCTCTTTATCTATTACACCGCCATTTGGGTTATTTGGATTACCTATAATTAAGGCTTCTGACTTTGTTATTTTTTGTCTGATATCTTTATAATCATACTCCATATTCTCTTTCAAATGTGAATGTATTATTTGGCAGTTCCATTTTGCTGCATTTTTTTCATATTCTATAAAAGAAGGTACTACAATACAGATGCTTTTAAAACAGCTGATTACAAGATCTATTATCTCTGCAGCTCCATTACCTAATACAATGTTTGTATCTTCCATGCTGCTTGATATTTTTTCTTCTTCAATGTAAACAGAGTTCTTGGCATCAGATGGAGTTTTTGACTTCCCCTGATACTTAGAAATCGTTATCCAGGGACGTAGCTGCTCTTTGCTCCCACTTGAAGAAGTGGGAGTATTAGAGCAGGTAGTCATCGGATAAAAGTAATTTAATGAAAAATTTATATACTCTTTTATTGAATTTTTAAGTTGTCTATACTCCACATCAGGATACTTTTCTACATCTTTTAATGCTTTCTCTATATTTTCTTTGAAACTTAAAGGTACTCCTAGTGGATTTATATTTGAACTGAAATCCAAAAGCTTTCTTCCCTTTAAAAGTCCCTCTGTATATATATCCCCACCATGTTCCATAATAACACATCCTATATCATTGATTTTCTAAATTACGCTCTGGGTAATCCAATTATAACTATTCCACATAAAATCATAAAAAGTATTTCGGTAAAATACATAATTATTATGCACTGTCCTATGTGTTTAAAACTTAGTTCCATAAGTTTATCCCCTATAGTAGGTTTATAAACTACTTGACCAAAATAAACATTTGTGCCACCAAGCTGTATTCTCATAGCTCCAGCTGCTGCTGCCTCAGGATAAGCACAATTAGGACTCTTGTGGTTTTTCCTGTCCCTTATCATTATTTTAAAAGACTTAAAAGGATTTCCTTTTACTACAAAAGCGGATATACACATAAGTACCCCTGTAATTCTAGAAGGTATAAAATTAAATACATCATCTACCTTTGCAGGAAAAAATCCTATGTACCTATACTTTTCATTCATATATCCAAGCATGGAATCCATAGTATTTATTCCCTTATAGAGCATAGCAAGTGGTGATCCAAAAATAGCTGCATATATAAGTGGTGCTATTACTCCATCGGAAGTATTTTCCGCCACAGTTTCCACATCTGCCCTTATTATTTCCTGACTGCTTAAAGAGGATGTATCCCTTCCAACTATATAAGAAAGCTTGGTTCTTGCATCTTCAATATCTTCATTTTTAAGGGCATAGTATACTTTCTTTGCCTCTATAGCAAGGCATTTAGCAGAAATAGTCGTCCAAATAATAAATGTATTTACTATATTGTATAAAATAACATTTTTTCTTAAAAGCAGCAGTACTGCAAAAGGCACAATAAAACTAACAAATGCAACAAGGAAAACAATTAATCCACCAAATGCTTTTAAGCTCTCCTCTTTTTTGCAAAGCTTTCTTCCCTTTTTATCTAAATAAGATATAAGCTTTCCTATATATATAACGGGATGGGGAAACCAATAGGGATCTCCTATTATCCAATCAATTACAACTGCTATCACAATATCTATTAAATTCATAAATACAAAAGAACTGGACAAATTTAACCCCTCTTTTCTAAATTTAATTACTATCTTTTAATTCCCATAATATTGTATATCTTATCTATATCTAAATTCTTTCGCACTATGCTTGCTAACTTATCCAATTCTCCTTCTCTAAGATTTTCATATGTCTTAGATTTTTTATAACCTAATCCTTTATTTTCTCTTATCTTATTTACAATAAATTCTCTAAAATCAATTCCATCGAAAACTCCATGTATATAAGATCCAATTACATTTCCTGACATATTTATGGCACCATCTTCTGTGTCAACCTTTTCACCATTTTTATCAGTTATATTAAACAATGGTCTTGCATCTTTTCCATATTTGCATATTCCCATATGTATTTCATATCCGTATACATCCAATTTTCTATTAGTTAAAGATTCGCCATCCTTTTTTATTGGAAAGTCAATTTTACTTTTTGCATTTACTCTAGTTGTAACCTTTTCTTTTTCAAATATAGTTTCTATGTCTAAAAGTCCTATACCCTCTACTTTTCCTACATCTGTCTCCACTCCATAAGGATCTTCTATGACTTTACCAAGCATTTGATATCCACCGCATAGTCCTATGACAAGTCCAGTTTTACTATACTCTTTTATTCGATCCTCAAGGCCGCACTGTCTAATTTTAAGTAGATCTTCTATAGTATTTTTACTTCCTGGAATAATGACTAAATCTGGATTTCCAAACTCTTCTACAGATGTTATAAATCTTACGGAAACGTCTTCTTCGCTCTTAAGCGCATCTAAATCTGTAAAATTAGATATATGAGGCAGCTTTATTACGGCTATATCAATAGGTGCTGTAACTCTTTTATTGAATTCTACAGCTCCATCTTCATCCTCAAGTGCCAATCTAAAATGAGGTATGACACCAAGACAAGGTACCTTTACTATATCCTCAAGCATCTTAAGCCCCGGCTCCAGTATATCTTTATCTCCTCTAAATTTATTTATTATAGTACCCTTTACTCTTTTTTTCTCCTCTTCTGTAAAAAGCAGCATTGTTCCTGCAATGGATGCAAATACTCCTCCTTTGTCTATGTCTCCTGCTAAAAGTACTGGTGCATCTACTGATTCTGCCATACCCATATTTACAATGTCTCTATCTCTTAAATTTATTTCTGCAGGACTTCCTGCTCCTTCCATTACTATTATGTCAAATTTCTTCTCCATCTTTTCAAAGTGTTCTTTAAGCATATCCCTAAATTCCAGCTTCATATTATGATATTGCATAGCAGTGCTGTTACCATACACTTTTCCGTTAACTATTATTTGGCATTTCTTATCTGAAGTTGGTTTTAACAATATAGGGTTCATATATGCTTCCGGCTGCAATCCAGCTGCATAAGCCTGAAGTACCTGAGCCCGTCCCATCTCTTTGCCATCTAATGTTATATATGAGTTCAATGACATATTTTGAGATTTAAAAGGACATACTGAATAACCATCTTGTTTAAATATTCTACAAAGGGCTGAAACAATTATACTTTTTCCTACAGAAGAACCAGTTCCCTGAATCATAATTTTTGCCATAACAATTACTCCTCCCAAAACTTCCTAAATATAATAAAAAGTTTAATTTTAATTAATACACACATATCTATATTAAAGCCAAAAGGCAGTAAGCTTTAGAAAGCTAACTGCCTTTAACATAAAAACCTCAGCTTAAGCTGAGGTTAACCACACTAAAAGTTTCTCTCCCTCCGAAAGCATATAATAACAATCAGGCAGGTCTCCTGGCTTATGATTCATATTTACTTTAACCTTCCTCTTTTACGAGTGGTAACTAAAGTTCATCATCACATACAGTAGCGGGGGCTGCTACGGAGTTTAACCGTATTCCCTTTTCACCTATAAAGGCACCTGAATTTTCTATTTAATTTATACTCTAAGTTTATTATAATTAGAGTTTTATGTCAACTTGAAATATCCAATATATTACATAAAGCAAATAAAAATTTCATGGAATTCTAAAGTTTTACAGTTAATAACACTATTTGATATTATATTTCACTAAAAACTCAGTATCCTCCATTACTTTGTTGTAAGCGTCATCCCTTATTATATGGTGATCTTCAGAAAATACAAGAACTCGTTTAAAAAGTCCATTAACATATTCAAAATCATGTGTTGAACATATTATAGTTTTTCCTGCTTTATTTAATTTGATAAAAAGATCATTTAAGAATTTCTTTCCCTTAGGGTCTATTCCACTCATAGGCTCATCTAAAACCAAAACTTCAGGATTTAATGCAAGTACAGCAGCTATAGCCACTCTCTTTTTTTCTCCCCCACTTATGTTATAAGGCTCCCTGTTTTCTAAATCCTTCACATTTAAAAGTTCTAGACAGTCATTTACCCTTTTATTTACTTCATCTTCATCCATTCCCATTTGCCTTGGTCCAAAAGCAATTTCCTCGTATACACTAGAGCAAAAAAGTTGTGCATCGGAGTTTTGGAATACAAATCCTACTTTTTTATGGAACTTCTTTGAGAAGTTACCTTTTTCCAATTCATTTTTACATATTTTCACATCATCAAAATAGTAATTTCCCTTTGTGGGAAATACCACTCCATTTAATAATTTTAAAAAGGTAGATTTACCACTTCCATTTGCACCTATAAGCGCTATGGATTCTCCTTGTTCTATAGTTACATTTATATCTTTTAATACTTCATTATTTTTATATTTAAAAAAAGCATTCTCAATTTTTATCATCTTAATCCCACCCTAGATATGTAAAAATACATAGTTATGATAAGTACATTAACTATTAAATATATTAGATCAAAAAACTTAAATTTAAATTTTTTGTGAGACACATATTCTCCTGTAAATCCCCTACATTCCATAGCACAATACATTTCATCTCCCATTTCTTTTGATTTTAAAAATAAACTGCCAATTATCTTTGAAATAGAAGAATACTTTTTACTATTTCTTCCTATAGATCTAAGCTTTAGTGCATAAAACATGTCCAAAGAAAATTCACCTAATATATAAATGTATTTTAAAGTTATGTCAAATACCAAAATAAATATGTCTGGTATAAAAAACATCTTTAGCGCCTTAGTTATATCATGCCATTTAGTTGTATAAGATAAAACATTTATTGAAATTATAGTACCAGCTACTTTTAGTAAAAGCATTTCACTATTTCTAATGTTCCCCATAAGTATGGAAGGTATGAGCATTATAAATGTAAAAAATGGAATAGAAATGCTTAAAAGCAGTATTTTTTTTATATCTTGAACATCCAAAAAACTTAAAATTAGTAGAAAATAAACATCTACAAGCATTACATAAGTAAAATTTTTAGACAACGATAAAAATAATATATTTAAAATAGTAAAGGAAAGTTTTAACATAGGATTTAAATTATATATAAAGCTATTATTTACTTTATTGTTCCTTTTGATAAGAGATAATAGATGTAATATAGAAAATATACTTTTATCTATAAATTTGTCTTTATCTTCTTTGGGAACGTATTCATCCTTTTTTAAAAGCCAATCCTCCATAAATTACACCCTCAATTCTAATTTTTAATTTTTCTGCTTCCTTGTTAAAAATATATCATACTAACAGTTATTATTCAACTAAATACAAAAACATTATTCTTAGCTTAATCCATAAAAAACATACCATACACCCATTCCTATAGCAGTTCCCCTTGCCTGTTCTTTAATCAAAAAGTCTTTAAGTTCTTCTCTGTGAAGTGCAATTACCTGTATATCTTCCTCTGGCTCCAGCTTTTGTATGGGAATTTGATTTTCCATTAAATCTTCATATATATCAACCCTTGCTAACGTAACCTTATCCGTTAAAAGTGCAGGATTTGAATAAAGCATAGGGCTCATTGACTTTACTTCTCCCTTATATCCAGTTTCCTCCTCCAATTCTCGTAGTGCATTTTCGCCTATATTATCCCCTTCCACAAGACCTGCTGGAAATCCAATAACGTATTTATCTATAGCAGCTCTGTATTGTTTGATAAATATATACTTATTAGATGGTACGAGTTTGCCAACTATTACTACTGTATTTGTAGTATTGGTTCTCTTTATTCTTTCCCACTTTAACTCCTCATTATTTTTTCCTGTATAAGTTATTTCCTGTAATTGAATCCACTTTCCTTTATACAGTGTTTTTTCCGATATTCTTTTCATCAAGTCCATCCTCCTATTTTTTTAGCCTCCTGGCCTATTATCATAATTCCTTTTTTTATATCTTCTTCACTGACTCTTGAAAATCCAAGCCTAAAAGTATCATATCCCTCATCATTTACATAAAATACATCACCAGGAGTAAATATTACTCCTCTCTTGCAGCATCTTTCTAAAAGCTTTCTGGAACTTATATTCCTTAGCTTTATAAATATATGCATTCCCCCCTCACCAAATATCTCTTCACAAGGTATATTCTCTCTTGCACACTTTAAGGTGAATTCATATTTTTCCTTATATACTCTTCGAGCTTTCTTTATGTACTTTTCAAAATTGCCTTGATTTAAGTAATCATAAAAAATTGCCTGATCCAGAGAAGAAGTATGAATATTCCTAGCCCTTTTGCAACTCTCTAAATAGTTTATAAGTACTTCATCCGCGAGTATCCATCCTATCCTTATTCCAGGAAATAATACCTTTGAAAAGCTTCCTATATATATAATACTATTTCCACTACCGCTAAAAGCAGCTATAGGTGATACATGAGTTCCTGAATACCTAAGCTCTTCATTAAATCCATCTTCAATTATAGGTACACTATAACTTTTAAGTATGTTATATAACTTCACCCTATTTTCAGGAGGCATGACAATACCTGTAGGATTTTGATAGGATGGAATAAAATATGATATCTTAAATTTATTTTTTTTCAGCTCTTCACTAAGATCTTTTAAACATACTCCGTCTTTTTCAACTTTTACTCCAGTTATATTGAGTCCATGTAGTTTCATAATTTTAATTGCAGTATTATGAGTTGGATTTTCACAAAGTATATTATCTCCTCTTTCCGTAAGACAAGATAATATTAAATCAAATCCTTCGGTAAATCCATTTGTTATAAGTATATCCTTTTCCTTTGTACAAACTCCTTTACTTTCCATATATTTAAGTAAATATTGAATAAGGGGCCTATAACCTTTAGCATACCCATAATTCAACACTTTTTCTCCTTCTATAGACATACGATTTAAAAAAGCTTTTTTAAATTCATCTACATTAAAAAGTTTTTCATCAGGAGCTATACTTTTAAAGGATATCATTCCTTTTTCCCATTTTGCTTCATGTTTTATTATATCTAATCTTTCGGAAAGTTTGCCATATTGATTTATTTTGTCTTCCCAATCTATACTCCACTTTTCCTGAAAATCTACTTTTACATCCGATACAAAGGTACCCCTTCCTTTTTTCATGTATACAAATCCTTCATCTTGCAAAAATTCATAAGCATACATTACACTATTTCTGCTTATTTTTAGCATTGAAGCCATCTCTCTTGTGGAAGGAAGTTTTTCTCCACTTCTAAGCATACCCTTAAGTATCATATCTTTAATATAATCTTTTAGCTGTATATATACAAGCCTATCTTTATTTATCTTAAGTTCCGAAAACATAACAAGTTTCACCTCAAATATATTCTTGCACAATTTTACTAATAAATAAAGAATAATATTAATAAATAAGTTATTGACATATAGTAAAAAAAATGTTTCAATAATACTGACTAGTCAGTTAATATTTAAATATTATATAATTTCATTATTGAGAATAATTTTCCATATATTTATTTTAGATATTTATTTTAGGAGGATTCATATATGCTAAGAAATATTATACAAGTTTTTAAAAGAGATATGAAAAGTATTGTTAAAAATAAAATGACAATGTTGATTGTTGCAGGTGTATGCATACTTCCATCTCTCTATGCATGGGTCAATATAAAAGCATGTTGGGATCCTTATGGAAATACAAGCAGCATTCCTGTAGCCATAGTTAATGAGGACAAGGGTACGAACTTTAACGGAAAAAATTTAAATACAGGAAATGAAATCGTAGAAAAATTAAAAGATAACCATAAAATAGGCTGGAAATTTGTAAACGCTAGAAACGCGGATATGGGTATCATAGATGGTACATACTATGCCATGATAAAGATTCCAGAAGATTTCTCAAGGAATATTACAAGCATAACATCAAATACTCCTAAAAAAGCTGAGATCATTTATAAAGTGAATACAAAAAATAGTCCTGTAGCTCTTAAAATAACTGATGCAGCAAGAAACACGCTAGCAGAACAAATAAAATCAAATTTTATATATACAGTAAATCAAACTATATTTTTTTCTTTGAACATTTTTGGTAAAAATGCAGAAAATGATAAACAAAACATTATAAATTTGAAGGATGCAATAATAAAATTAAGTGACAATATGGATGTTATAACAGATGTTCTTGGAGGCATAAGTGATGATTCAAATGATTTTAATTCAACGCTTTCTCAAATTAAATCAGGTATTCCTATGATAAATTCAAGAATAACTACTTTAGAAAATGGTAATGACACAAACAATTCATCTGTGCTATCCCTTCAGTCTTCCATGAACAATACCTTTGATAACATTGCATTTAATTTAAATACCTCAAAGACTGATATATATAGGATTCAAAATTCGATCTTAAATTTTAATTCAGTAGTTTCAACTTCCAAGTATTCAAATATAGATACCGCTGTAACTAAAATCAATTATGAGATAAATATATTATATAATAAAATCAATTCAACCATTAACATTCTTGAAAAATTTAATAATTTTAAAAACGATGACAGTACATCAGAACTTATAAATTCATTAAAAAATACTAGGGATTCATTAAATACAGAGAAAAAGAAAATAAACGATATCCAAAAACAACTTGAAAGTTCAAATGAAATAAATAGGGATTTGATTAATTCAATAACAAATGACACTGCAAATTTAAATCAGCAATTAATAGATGAAACCAATGCATACAATGGGCAGGTAAGAAAAAGCTTAAATTCCACGGCGGCTGAACTTGTTGAGTCCACAGATAAAGCTTCTTCTGTTTTAAAATCTATACAAGATCTTACTTCCCATGGAGATAATTCCTTAGATGCGTTAATAAACGGAAGTGAGCTGACAGCAAATTCATCCAGCAAACTAAACAATAGATTACTGGAATTTAAGGGTATTATTAACAATTTGGCAGATAAACTTAAGCTAGTAACTAATAATGACATAATACAGATAATCACCATATTGCAAAATAACCCTGATTTTATGGGTAGCCTTGCATCAAGCCCATTTAATGTGAAGGAACAAAATATATACACTATTTCAAACTTTGGATCTTCCATGGCTCCAGCTTATACTACACTTTCAATCTGGATTGGATCTATTATTCTTGTATCCATTTTTAAAACAGATGCAGATAGATTTAAAGGTGATGAAAGATTGAGCTTTAAAGAAAGGTATCTTGGTAAAATGAGTACCTTTATAGTTTTTGCATTAGCACAGGGATTTATAGTTGCTATTGGGGATAAACTTTTGCTAAATGTCCAAATGGTAAATACATTTTTAATGATAATGGTAGCTCTAGTTTCATCTTTTACTTTTACTGTAATAACATACACCCTTGTTTCTATGTTTGGTAACTTGGGGAAGGCTATATCCATTGTTTGGCTTATAACTCAAATAGCAGGAAGTGGAGCAACCTATCCAATACAGCTTGATTCACTTATTTTTAGAATAATGCAGCCTTTATTTCCATTTACCTATTCAGTAAGTGGATTCAGAGAAGCTATCGCAGGACCTCTTATAAGTACTGTAGTTATGGATTTTACGTTTATGATTTTAATTTCAATGTGTTTTATACTATTAGGTATATTTTTAAAGAAACCTTTGCAAAATAAAATCTATAAGTTTAGAGCCAAGCTTTCACAATCTGGTATAGGAGATTAAAGCATTTGAAAGAAAATGCCTTAAACAATATTAATTTTAGGAGGAAATACATTGAAGGTAATATTCAAACTATTAAAAAGAGATTTTAAAAATATAATAAAAACTCCATCAGTGCTTGCTTTAATTTTATTATTGTGCGTCCTTCCATCTCTTTATGCTTGGATTAGCATTAAAGCCTCATGGAATCCTTATGCCAATACAAATAGAATGCCTATAGGTGTAGTAAACAATGACAGCGGTACAACTATTAACGGTAAAAATTTAAATGTTGGAAATGAAATAGTTAAAAATTTAAAGAAAAATAATTCTATAAATTGGATTTTTATAGATGACTGGCAGGGAAATTATAATCTTAATTCAGGAAAATATTATTCACTTATAGAGATACCTGCTGACTTTTCCAGCAAACTTTCCACTTTAATTACAGCATCACCTGAAAAGCCTAGTATAATCTATAAATCTAATGAAAAGCTAAATGGAATAGCCACTAAAATTACAGATTCAGCTAAAAATTCCTTAGCAGATACTATAAAAAGTTCTCTTACAAAATCCGTAAACATGGAAGCTCTTAAAATGCTAAACTCTACAGGTAAAAAGCTTGAAACAGACAAGCCGCAAATTTTACAATTAAAGGATGCTTTACCTCAAGCAATATCTACCTTAAATGATATAAAAGGTAATATGTCACAGGAAAATTCCAACTCCAAAAGTCTGCAGCAATATCTAAGTGGAGTTCAAACAGATTTACCAAAATTGTCCAAAGAGATAACTAGTCTTCATAATATTGTAGCACAGAGCAGAACACTGACTTTATCTACCAAGGAATCTCTAAACTCTATGCAAAGTGATTTAAATAAAGATATAAATGAAATTGAGTCAAAAGAAAATCAAGTTCAACTTTTGCTTAACAACCTGCAAAATATAAATAATATGGATGCTGGCAAAAGTTCAGCTGCAAGTATTATAGAAAATATGAGTAATTTGAATAATTCTTTAATAGATAGTATAGATACTGATATTAAAATTCTAAATGAGATAAATGGATTTATAAATACTAATATAACAAGTGATCTTATAAACTCATTGAAGTCCCTAAGAAATTCGTTAAGCACTGAAAACAATTATTTGGCTGAGTTAAAGAATTTAATAAATAGCAACTCTTCACAAGATAGTATTAATCAAGTTATATATGAACTTTCATCATTAAGTAGTGAATCATCAGAAGATATAAGCAATATATCAAATATCTTTTATTCAGGAACATATGAATCCATGAATTTATTATCAGACACATTGACATCCAATTTAGATAGTATTGATTCAATACTTAATGCAACTGGGCAATTGGTACCCGAATTAAATCTTATGGCAAACTCAGGAATATCAAGCAGTAAAAATTTAGTTAATCAAAGAGATAGGTTAAGTAAAAAGCTAATAGATATTCAAAATAACTTAAACAAATTAAGTGATAAAATAAAGGACTTAAACGATGAAAACTTAACTTCAATAATAAATATAATGGAGAAAGATCCTAATAAAATATCAGATTTTATATCATCACCTATTGAATTGAAAAATGTTGAACTATATAATTCAGGTCTTTTTGGATATGGAATAACGCCTTTTTATACTACTCTTGCAATATGGGTGGGAGCTTTGTTGTTATGCTCCATGCTAACACTAAAATGTAAAGATCTCGAAAGTGGAGAAAATGTGAAATTGTCACATAAATACTTTGCCAAATTACTTCTATTTTTAATAATATCAATTATACAAACTACCATTATAACTTTAGGAGACATATATATAGTAGGGATAAAGCCAGAAAATTTATGGCTTATGATGGGATTTGCATTTACCTGCAGCTTTACTTTCACTATTATTATAGTTACATTAGTATCTATTATGGGTAACATTGGAAAAGCCGCTGCAGTTATAATCATGGTCTTTCAAATTGCAGGGGCAGGAGGACTTTATCCTGTAAAAACCTTGCCTCAAATATTTGGAGTACTAGAACCTCTTTGGCCTTTTACATATGCTATAAATGGATTCAGGGAAGCTATAGCAGGACCTATTTGGAGTAATGTGTATAAGGATTTCCTCACTTTAATGGCTTTTGCAGGTGCATTCTTGATTATTTCTGTCTTAAAAAAGCCTCTTCACAAATTAACTGATAAAGCAGAAAGTCAATTCAAAGAATCAGGTTTATAGTAATACCAACAATATATCAAGCAGACTTTTACTATAAAAACAAGCTATTTCCAATACTATCTTTATAATAAGACAATTAACACACAATATTCTTATTTTGTCTATCATCAGCAGGCAGTCCAATTTCATCTTAAATTTGGACTGCCTGTTTTTTAGAATATACCACTAAGTTCTAATCCATTGTGACCATGTAGTTTTAAAGTTGTCATCATTTTCAACACAATATATATAAAATCTTTCTATTAATTTAGCTCTTTGTTTGGATCGGTTCATTAGGTATAGTTCATCTCTAAGTAAGTTTTTTCCTCCTAGTAAGACCTGTCTATCCATTATATTTTGGAGACTAACATTTTTAGCGTTTTTCATTATATCATACATTACCATAAAAGTACCTGTTCTTCCTACTCCACCTTTACAATGAAAATGTAGCCAGGTATTTTTTGACAATGACTTAACGAATTTTATAAAATAATCAACCATGTCATTAGTAGGCTTTTCTTTATCTGTTACTGGTATACGCATATATGACATACCATAGCTTTGAACTAATTTTTCTTCATCTTCAACTTTTTTCGGTATTAATATTTTATCACTAATATATAGTGGTTTGTTTAATAAGATGCTTTGTAATCTCGTATTTTCATCAAATAAAACTTCTTCTTTAGTCAAGCCTTTATTAGCTTTGTTTCTGTTACCTGACCAACTTATCGCTATACCGTTAATAAATCCATGTGATTCTTGTCTTAAGTCAACTATAATTATTGGCATAGCATCACCTAGGGATTGTTTAATTAATATAAGACTATTTTCAGAGAATTG
Organism: Clostridium coskatii; assembly: GCF_001675205.1. Classification (NCBI taxonomy): domain Bacteria; kingdom Bacillati; phylum Bacillota; class Clostridia; order Eubacteriales; family Clostridiaceae; genus Clostridium; species Clostridium coskatii. The sequence goes on from NZ_LROR01000053.1 coordinate 39,679, forward strand.
GGAACTGCCAGATATATTTAAATTAGCTAATCCATTTAAGTTTATAACTTTATTACCTTTAAAATTAGTTAAATCAGTAGTTTTCCGAAAGTGTTTAGATAACTTTTTTATATTATTAGAATTTATAACAAGGTGCATATCATTATTTGGAGGTTCATAATAGCGTTCTTGTATCATTCCATCATTCATATGCAAGCCATATTTATAAAAAAATGGATTCCAATAAGCAGGTACTTTATATGGACAACAGTGTAAATAACAACAAAGATACAAATATTTATACAAATAAGCATACCAGCCATAACAGTTATGTTTAAAACTATCCTCAACTAAATTGTAATTTGTGGAGTCATTTGAAATTATTTTATTTTGTTTCATACATAATTCTCCATAAAAGTTCTTCACATTATATTGTATGATATTAACTCATATTGTTCTTAATTATTTCTACCAATTTTATAATTTTGTTATAGAATTAATGTTTTTTATTACTGGATATAAAGATACATTTATCAATTAAATATTAATTATTATATAAAAATTATTCAACATAAATAATTTACTCTAACGAATCCTAAACTAAAAATCCAAAATATGTATTATTCATAACTAAAAAATAAACTTACACTTCTGACATTTTTACAACCACAAGCACGATTAAATATTTTAGCAAGTCTTAGTAGAAAATATTTAAATGCGCCTATTTATTGTAAAAATATCTATACGTATAAGCTTATTTCAAGTTAGATTACTATATATAGTATTTTTAAGTAAAATTTGAACTTATATAAGGTGAATATGCTGCCAAAATTGAAGCTACATTTAAAAATTTTTTTATAGTAGTGAAATTTAGCAACATACTCCGCTGTATATGTCAACTTTTTACTTACAACTTTATTTTCTAAAATGCTGGAACTATGCTTCCATTATATTTTTCCTGTATAAACTTCTTAATTGATGGATCGTTAACAGCCTTTGCTAATGCCTTAATATAAGGTTTGTCTTTATTTTCTTTTTTAACAGCAATTATATTAGCATAAGGTGAATCCTTAGATTCTATGGCAATAGCATCTTTAAGTGGATTTAACTTTGCTTGAAGTGCATAGTTTGTATTTATAACTGCCGCATCTACTTCTGTTAAAGTTCTTGGGAGTTGTGGTGCATCGAGTTCCTGGAATTTTAAGTTTTTCTTGTTTTCAGTTATATCTAATTTTGAAATAAGATCTCCACTCTTTACTTTTATAATTCCTTCATGAGCTAATAATTTTAATGCTCTTGCACCATTTGTAGGATCATTTGGTATTGCAATTTCAGCTCCATTTTTCAAATCTTTTAAGCTCTTGATTTTATTAGAATAAACCCCCATAGGTTCAAGATGTACTTTTGCTACATAATCTAAATTTGTATTATTCTTTTTATTGAATTCATTTAAATATGGAATATGCTGAAAGAAGTTTGCATCTATATCCCCTGAATCCAAAGCCTTATTAGGAGTTACATAATCTGTAAACTGAACTATTTGTAAATCGTATCCTTGTTTCTTTAGTATAGGTTTTACCTTTTCTAGTATTTCAGCATGAGGCTGTGGAGATGCCCCTACTTTTATTACTTTTTTGTCATCACCTTTACTACTGCTTGAAGAACTTGTACTGCTTTGCGCACCACATCCAGCTAATGCCAAGATCAATGTTAGCGATAAAATAGCTGTAATTAATTTTTTCATTTTGATTCCCTCCAATTATAAAATAATAGACAATTTCTAAACATTAAGCTGAGATATAAAATTTTCATATCATATTTTCAATTCAAAATCAAATAAAGCTCGAGGAACAACCTCGAGCTAAAAATCTCAATGATCCTCTCATCTTCCAGCTTATGCTGCAGGAATTAGCACCACTATACTATTAAAAATAGCATTGGTTGCCGGGCTTCATAGGGCCAGTCCCTCCACCTCTCTTGATAAGTTAATATTAAATTTTGTTAACTTGTGATTTACATTATAACAGCGAAATTTAAAGATGTCAACAGTAACATTTTCTGTTCTCAAAGATTTTTTACTTTACTTTTAACTTAATATTCTTCCCTATCCATAAAGCCACATTTAGGATAAACTAGTTATCCTGTGGTTCTTTATTTTATATGGAAAATGTATAAAATAAATATTAGACATAGTAATTGAAAAATATTAAATAACAAGTTCAGTGGAGGAATTAACATGAAAATAGGAGTTATAATGGGTGGAATATCTTCTGAAAGAGAGGTTTCACTAAATTCAGGTAAAGAAATAGTAAACTGCTTAGATAAAAATAAATATGAAGTTGTACCCATTGTTATAGATAAAAAGAGAGATGTTCTTGAAAAAGTAAAAGATATAGATTTTGCCTTTATTGCACTTCACGGTAAATTTGGTGAAGATGGTACTATACAATCAGTACTTGAAACCATGGATATACCTTACTCAGGATGCGGACCTTTGACAAGTGCCATTTGCATGGACAAAGACATGAGTAAAAAAGTGTTAAAATCTGCAGACATAAATACTGCCAAATGGATTTGTGTTAAATCTATAGAAGAAATTGATTATGATAAATTGGATGAAATAGGCTATCCTGTAGTTGTAAAACCTAACTGTGGTGGTTCAAGTGTTGCTACTAATATAGTTAAGAAAAAAGAAGATATTGAAAATAATGTAAAGTTAGCTCTAGATTATGACACTGAAGTTGTTATTGAAAAATATATACAGGGAGATGAAATAACATGCTGTATGTTAAAAGGTAAAACTCTTCCTGTAATTGCAATAAAGCCTAATGCAGAATTCTTTGACTATACTGCAAAATATGCAGATGGTGGTTCTGATGAAATAGTTGTAGAACTTGAAAAATCCCTTCAGGAAAAAGTTGAAAAAATATGTGTTCAATGCTGGGAAGTTCTCAAATGCAAAAGTTATGCAAGGGTAGATATAATAGTTGAAAATGGTATTCCTTATGTACTTGAACTAAACACTTTACCAGGCCTTACAAAAAATAGCCTATTTCCTAAGAGTGCTCGTGGAATTGATATGTCCTTTACCCAACTATTGGATAAAATAATTCAATATTCACTCTAATTTGAAATTACATTCATAGACATCAATAAATTTTTACTAATTGAAAATTATATTTAAGTTAAGAATTAATAATCATCTATAACTATTAATTCTTAACTCTTAATTTTTAATTATACATTATTGTTGAGTGGACAATATCTATCAATATCGAAAGGAGAATGTGTTTTGTTTAAAGATTACAGACCTGTATGGGAAGAAATTAATTTAGACAATCTTGTATATAATATACGTCAAATAAAGCTGAAAGTTGGTAATAATAAAGGACTGATAGGTGTTGTTAAAGCTAATGCCTATGGCCATGGAGCTTTAGAAGTATCACAAGTTTTATTAGAAAATGGAGTAAATAGATTGGCCGTATCTGAGTTAGATGAAGCAATAGAACTTAGAGAAAATGGAATTAAAGCTCCCATAATGATACTTGGCATAGTCCCAGATACTTTTTTGAATGACATAATAGATTATAATGTAGAGCCAGTGGTGCCTTCTTATGAATATGCAAGTAAATTATCAAAAGTAGCTAAAAATAAATGGAAAACTGCAAAAATACACGTTGCAGTAGATACTGGAATGGGAAGAATAGGATTCCAGCCAAATGAAAATAGCATAGAAGAAATATACAACATAAGCAAACTTCCAAATATAGAAATACAAAGCTTATTTTCTCATTTTTCCACTTCAGATGAAAAAGACAAAACATATTCACAGGAACAATTTGAAAAGTACAAAACATTTTACAATGAGCTCATAAATAGAAAGATAAAAATAAGCATGAGAGATATTGCAAATAGTGCAGCTATAATGGAATTACAAGACACTTATTGTGATGCAGTTAGACCAGGAATAATAATTTATGGATATTACCCTTCAGATGACGTAGATAGAAATGATCTAAGCATAAAACCTGTAATGAGTTTAAAAGCTAAAGTAGCTTATGTAAAGACATTAGAAGCTGGAAAATACGTTGGCTATGGAAGGAAGTTCAAATCTGAAAGAAAAAGTGTAATAGCTACACTTCCAATAGGATATGCAGATGGCTATACTAGAATGCTTTCAGGAAAGGCAAAAGTAATAGTCAATGGTAAATTTGCACCAGTAGTTGGTAACATCTGTATGGATCAGTGCATGATAGATGTTACAGATGCAGGTGAAGTAAATGTAGGCGATGAAGTAATACTCATGGGTGAAAAAAACGGATTGAAATTTGATGCGGAAGATATAGCTAAAACAATTGGAACTATAAGTTATGAAATACTCTGCTCCATAAGTAGAAGAGTTCCAAGGGTATATATAAAAGACGGAAAAATAATCAAAATTAGAAATTACCTGAAATAAATATAGAGTTTCTAAACGAAAAATCAACTTATGCTACGGGATATTTTTTACAACCTTCAGCTCATTAAATATTTTGATAAGGCTAAGTAAAAAATTTTGAAAAATACTGAGAACTTTTGAAAACTCGTACCTCAAACAATTCAAAAGTTCTAGATTTTTCAAGAAATTTTTTTCTAAGTCTTATATGCAAAATATTTAAAAGAGCTTCATTATTGTAAAAATATGCCTACGTATAAGTTGATTTTTTAGTTAGAACCCCTGTAAGTTTTCAATTGAAATTTAAACTTATACATAAAATGTAATGACAAAATTGAAAGCACCTTTAAAAACTTTTCCATAAGTCTTAGCGAGACATTTTAGAAAATCTTAGGAGCTTAGATATGTTTGAGGTACGAGTTTAGCTAAGGTTCTTAGATTTTCTAAATGCTGAGCTTTAGACTTGTCAAAAGTTTTTATGGTGTTGAAATTTGTCATTACATGATCTGTATAAGTTAACTTTCAATCTAGAAACTCTATTTTTTAGTGAGCATGTCTATGATGCAAGTCTGGAGTATGTGGATGACAATGTTCCATTCTCTCATGAACGTGATAGTGCGTATGATACACGCTATCAGGTATACCAGGATGATGATGATTGTGATGTCCATCTGTATGACAATGCCTGTGTTCATGGGCCATATACAAATGAACGTGCATATGGCTGTGATTTTCCCTTATAATAAGAACCGTTCCTGCAATCATAAGAGGAAGTGCAAGTGCAAAAGTAACACCTGGAACTTCTCCTAGTAAAATAAAAGACAATATAGTACTTATAAAAGGTGCTGCACTGAAAAAAGCACTAGTTCTAGCACTGCCTAAATTTCTCATTGCAAACACAAACAAAACTGTACTAAATCCATAGCTTAAAAATCCAAGCAGCAATGCCATAAAAATTATTTTAAAGTCCGGCAAATGATTTCCTAAAATAATTGACAAAATTAGTGAAAATGTTCCTGCTCCCAATCCTTTAACCATAACTATAGTATAAGGATTTTTAGCAGATATGTTTCTTGTAAAATTATTATCTATCCCCCAACATACGCAGGCCAATATTATTCCCAAAGCCCCTAAAGATATTCCCCACTGGCCAGTAAAATTCCAGGATAAAATTACACTAGCAGAGAGTATACATATTATAGCCGCACCAATTCTCTTGCCGATGTTCTCTTTAAAAAATAGTGCTGCAATAATTGTGGTAGCTACACCTTCAAAATTCAAAAGAAGTGATGCAGTAGATGCTGGCGTTACTTTTAAGCTTATCATTTGAATTATAGGCCCTAAAATCCCCCCAAAAATAACAGCCCCTAAAAGCCATGGAAAGTCTCTTTTAGTTAATCCTGCTTCCTCTATATCTTTTTTGTATAAAATTTTTTCTAATATCTGAAATATTAAAAGTCCTACACCACTTCCAATATACAAGAGAGCAGCCAAAAGAACTGGATCTATTCGTCCAAGAAGGATCTTTGAAATAGGTGCACTGGCTCCAAAAAGTAGTGCAGAAAAAAAAGCTTGAAATATTGGATATAATTTGGTATTCCTCATTTATAACACTCCCAATTTAAAAATTATTCCCAAAATTTATCAATGGCATTATTCAAATTATCTAAGACCTCTGTATCATTTTTTTCAACTGCATCCTTCACACAATGATTGATATGATCTTTCAATATTACTTTTCCTGTATTATTAAGTGCAGATCTTACTGCAGATATTTGAATAATAACTTCACTACAGTCTCTTCCTTCTTCTACCATACGCTTTACAGCCTCCAGATGTCCAATTATCCTGGATAATCTATTTACAACTGCTTTATTATTTGGATGATTGTGTTTTTCCATATAAACATCTCCTTATCCCCCTATAGGGGTTATTTAAATTATAATACATCATACTTTTATTGTAAATAGTGTTAAAAAAACAAGCCCCTTGTGGGGTCTGATCTCTACCATTTTAACATGCATCCAGTTTTATACTCAAATTCTTTCTTTACATCCTCCATATTTTCTACATTATCATCTTCTAATTTTAACTCCACACTTAAATTACTGCTATTAAAAGACGGATTTTTTTTCAAATCTATACCTTTACTTTTACAAAGTATAGATGCAATTTGCAATATTTCATTCTGATTTGCACTATTTGATACTTTCATATTCCACCCTGTAAGATGAACTAATTCCTCTATGTTTTTTTCATATTTTTTACCAATTATAGGACTTATAAATGTAAGTTCTATGTATCTTCCTTTAGAATTTGACTTTATACTTTTTTTGTAAGGCCTAAACTGTTCTCTTTCAAAAGTTTCATCTATTATATTTAAAGCTTTATTTTGTTCCATCATTTCGCACTCATCTTCAGCTTTAATAAGCATACTATCTTTTAGATCTATTCCTGGAGATTGTATTAATACTTGAAGTCCTGTAATGTTCTCAATTTCAGCTAATTTTTCTTTTTCCACATTACATTTAGAATTCAACATAACTACAACCTGGTTTTCTCCTAATCTATAGGATATTTTTTTAATAGATATATTCTGTAAATTTATCCTTACGACTTCGGAAACTGCATTTATATTTACAGAATTATTTATTTCTACCTTCCACTTAACCTCTTCCTCAAATTTTTTTATTTTCCCGTATATACTCTTATCCACTACACCTGGAAAATCAAAATTTAAAATCACCTTTTTCTGATCACATATGAAACTAATTTTCTTTGTATTAAATTTATTAAAATATTTGTCTGCAGCTTCTTTTAATTCATTTAATTTAATCTCATTATTTTTTAAACTCTGAGAGACCTTATCCTCAGAATTGATTTTAAATAAAAACAATCTCCTTGTGTCACTTTCGAAATAAGGACATTCTACTATAATTCTTTGAAAATCTTCTAAAGCATTTTTGCCCTTGTTATTTCCCTTCCATATAAATATAAGTTCTTCTAATGTAAAAAGTCTTTCACCGTAATTATAACGCACAAACTCCCATAACCTTTTCACATTATTTTCATCCATTTCTTCACAAGAGTTCATAACTTTATCAATATTTTTTTTCCACTGTTTTCTTGGGTTTTTTATATTTATTTCATAAACTTCACTACACCTAGGTGCATATACTCTTCCTCTTACATCTTTGGAAAGCTCTTTTGATAAATTTTCCACTACCTCTTCATTTCCATGAACTAGAAATATATTTTTAGGTGTTAAAAAATCTATAAGAGATTTTATTTCATATTTGTCACTGTGGGCAGAAAGTCCTACTTTTTCTACCTTGCAATTTACAGGAACAGTTTTTTCATTTATATAAAGTTTTTTGTCCTTTTCCTCATCCAAAAGATTTAATAGCTTTCTTCCAGGGGATTCCTCATCCTGATATCCCGTTATAACTATGTACCCATTTTCCATAGGGGCTATTTTTTCTGCATAATATTGACTGTATCCTCCTGTAAGCATTCCTGAACTTGACACTATTACACAAGGCTCGTCATCTTTTAGTACCTCTTCTCTAAGTTTATTATTATCTACTGCAATTATATTGTCATCATAAAAAGGTTCAATTCCTCTGAGTATCTTTTTTCCTAAAGAATTTTTAAGGTACAGTGGATTTAATTTGTAGGTCCTGTTTATATCCTTTATCATACCATCCACATAAACTTTAGTATCTTTTAATATATTTTTATTTACTGCTTTTTTTATAATAAGAAGCACTTCCTGAGCCCTTCCAAGAGCAAAAGCAGGAATAAGCATTTTTCCTTTTTTCTCTATGCAGTCATTTATTGTATCAATAAGTTTTTCCTCTTCCACTTCTCTATTTGAATGAAGTCTATCTCCATAAGTGGATTCAAAGATTGCTGCATCTGGTCTTAGTTTTGGAACTTTCAACCCTTCCACAGTTTTTTGTGAAAATATTGAGAAATCCCCAGAATAAAATAATGATCCCTCTGGAGTCGTAATATAAATACAAGCGGCTCCTGCTATATGACCTGCTGTATAAAAAGTGAGTTTTATATTTTCAAATATAGAAAATTCCACCATGTAATTTATAGGAACCACCCGGTTTAACATGCTTATAACGTCTCCTTCAGCATAAAGTGGAATTTCTCCTTCTCTATTCTTCATTATTTTCAAACTATCATACAAAAGTACTTTCATTAAATCCTTTGTCATTCTAGTTGTATATATTCTAGCCCCTGGATATTCCTTACTTATTATAGGCAGAGAACCTATGTGATCCATATGGGCATGACTTACAATTATAACATCTACTCCTCCCTGATCTTGAATTGATTTAAAATCAGGCAGGGTATCTTTAGAGGAACTCTGTCTTATGCCGCAATCAAGAAGTATATTTTTATTATATATGTTCAAAAGGATACAACTTCCACCTACTTCTCTAGCTCCTCCTAAAAATGAAATGTTCATGTTGGCCTATCACCTCTCCTTTTTATCCTTTACAACTCTATAATTATTATATCCTATAGAATTGTAAAGTAAAAATTAGATTTGTTATTTTACGCACTTGCATAAGATTTATACATAAAATATATTGTAATTAATTTTATAGGAGAAATCATGAGTTATAGAGATACTTCATCCTACTCTAGAATTTCAGCTGTAAATTATGCAGTAAAGTACGCTCTCACCCCCAATCCAAACTATAAATACTTTTCCATATACCAAACTATCGGCGGTGACTGCACAAATTTCACTTCACAGTGCTTGCATTCAGGAGGAGCGCCTATGGTCTTTTCAGGTAAAAACACCTGGTGGTATAACATTAGAACTAATAAATGGTCAGTTTCCTGGACTGTAGCAGGTTCTCTTTACTGGTATTTAAAAATTAACGCTGAAAAAAATTCCTACGGCATAAAAGGAAGAGAAGTGCCTTCTATTTCTTCTCTTGAGATAGGCGACCTGATATTTTATCGAAATAGTAAAGGTACAATAGCCCATTCTGCCATCATTACTTCTTTCCGTAACGGCCACCCACTCATATCTCAGCATACTTTTAATGCATTAAACATAACTTACGTAAAAGATTGGGCATCTAAAATGCACTTTATGAAAATATGGTTATAAGATTTTGTTTACAATGCCTATTATAAAAGTATATAATATCCCTATGTAGATAAGAAAAATAGGTGGTTTGATAAACATGATAGCAGTTATAGTAAACTTTATTTCCATAATAATAGGAAGTATAATCGGAATATTTTTAAAAAATGGTATACCAAAAAAAGTTAAAGAAAGTGTTTTTAGTGGACTTGCTTTATGTGTTCTATACATTGGAATTTCAGGTTCTTTAAAGACAAATAACGTACTTACTCTAATAATATCCATAGTAATAGGTACAATTTTAGGAGAACTAATAGATATAGACAAACATATAACAAGTCTAGGAAACTTAATAGAAAGTAAATTTAAAACTAAAGGTGGAAAGATATCAGAAGGGTTCGTAACATCAAGCCTTTTATTTTGTGTTGGAGCCATGGCAATAGTCGGATCTCTAGAAGCAGGTCTTGACGGAAATTACAAAACACTTTTTGCAAAATCAGTAATAGATGGAGTTTCCGCAATTATTTTTTCTTCTTCTTTAGGTATTGGTGTAATGATTTCATCTGTAAGTGTACTTGTATATCAGGGTGCTATAACCCTTGGAGCAGTGTTTTTAAAAAGTGTTCTGACGAGCTCAGTTATTGCTGATATGACTGGAATAGGAAGTCTTCTCATTATTGGACTTGCCCTAAATATGCTCAACATAACTAAAATAAAAATAGCAAATTTGCTACCTTCAGTTTTTATGCCAATTTTTGCATACATAATTTATACTAACTTTCATCGTTTTTTATCCTATATTCCATTTTTAACATTGTAAATAAAAATTTCACGTATACTAGCAAATTTGAACTAAAAAGTTTCGTACGATGTTACTTCTAAAAATAAACAGAGTTCTTGGTTTCAGGTGGAGTTTTTTTCTCCATCTAAAACTTGTTAACAGGATTCATAGTGCTTTAGCACTTAGAAGGCGTTATCCTTTAGGGTAAATCGCTATCCAGGGACGTATCAGCCATTATCCCCCACTTTATAAGAAAAGGAGATGTCCCAAATCATTGATTTGGCGACAGTCGCTTTCGCTGTGTGTGATGGGGTATTACGGCTGGTAGCCATCAGATAAATGTATATAAATATATATTTATCTGTATATTTTCTAACTTAAAACTCAACTTATATGCAGGAATATATTTACAATAATGAAATTTTTTAAATATTTTGTATATAAGTCTTAGAAAAAATTCGTAAAAACTTAGAACTTTTGAATTGTCTGAGGTACGAGTTTTCAAAAGTTCTTAGCTTTTTTAGAATTTTTTACTTAGACTTATCAAAATATTTAATGAACTGAAGGTTGTAAAAGATATCCGGAGTATAAATTGAGTTTTAAGAGCAACACTGTACGTGGTATTCTAGCTTGAAATTTGAACTTATACATGAAATATAATGACAAAATTGAAATCACATTTAAAAACTTTTTTAAATAAGTCTTAGCTTGGTATTTTAGAAAACCTTAGGAACTTAGATATGTTTGAGGTACGAGTTGATCTAAGTTCCTTTAGGTTTTAAAAATACCAAGCTTTAGACTTATTAAAAGTTTTTATAGTGATGAAATTTGTCATTATATGATATTGTATAAGTGAACTTTCAACCTAGAAATATCTAAATGTCTAAAATTATATCTTCTAAACTTCTTTTTGGTACATGATGGACTTTATTCTCGTCTCTCCAGTACTTCACATCATTATTTGAATCCATAGCTTCTATAACCACTTGTTCCTTTGGCTTTCCAAGAGCTACTACCAATATAATTTCATATTTTTCATCCAAATTAAGATTTGATTTTAATTCTTTTTTATTCACATTTCCCAGCATACATCCGCCAAATCCTTTTTCTACAGCTCCTAGTAAAATAGTTTGAGCTGCTATTCCAGGATCAAATGATGGGCTTTTACTAATAGATGTGTCATTAAGTATAACAACATAACCACTTGGTTTTTCACCTTCTTCAGGTCCATCCCAGTCCTTTAAATATCCTGCCCAACCCAAAGTCTTAAATATTTTTTCATTATTATCTTCTGTATTTGATATAACATATTTTAGTGGCTGCAAATTTGAACCTGATGCTGATAATCTGGCAAGGTTCACCAAATATTTTAAAGTTTCCACAGTTATTTTTTCATTCTGATAGAATCTTCTACAGGATCTATTTTTTAAAACTAGTTCTTTTATCATATTCATCCCTCCAAGCTAATAACTTAATATCATTACAATTATCATATCTCTAAACAAATTGAATATCAATCAAATATAGTAAATATAAAGGTAATATTGAATTATATCCCTTGTTACTATAAAATTATATATAGTAAATATTATTCATAAAAAGGGGGAGCTAGAATACAATGAAAGTTTTGGCATATAGTCATAGACAAGATGAAACTGAATATTTCAAAAAATTCAGTAAAAAATACGACGTGGAGGTTGTATTGTGTGATGATCCACCAACTATGGAAAATGCAGACTTGGCCAAGGGATTTGACTGCATCAGCATTATCACAACTAAAATTTCAGATAAATTAGTAGAAAAATTTCATGAAATTGGAGTAAAATTTATATCTACAAGAACAATAGGATATGACCATATAGACATAAAAAAGGCAAAAGAGCTAGGTGTCCATATAGGCAATGTAAACTATTCACCAAATAGTGTAGCCGATTATACAATTATGATGATTCTTATGGCTATAAGAAAAACGAAAGCTATTATAGAACGAAGTAATGTACAGGATTATTCTTTAAAAGGTGTTCAAGGTAAAGAGCTTCACAATTTAACTGTAGGTGTTATTGGTACAGGAAGAATTGGCCGTGCAGTTATAAGTCGCTTAAGTGGATTTGGCTGCAAAATATTAGCTTATGATTTATATGAGAATGAAGAAATAAAGAAGTATGTTACATATGTTACACTAGAAGATCTCTTTAAAAACAGTGACATTATTACAATGCATGCACCTGCAACAGATGACAATTATCACATGATAAATAAGGATTCCATAGCACTTATGAAAGATGGTACATTTATTATCAATATAGCCCGAGGCTCACTTATCAATACTGAAGATCTTATAGATGCCATTGAAAATAAAAAAATTGGTGGTGCAGCTATAGACGTTATTGAAAATGAATTCGGACTTTGCTATAACGATTTAAAATGTGAGATACTAGATAAAAGGGAAATGGCAATTTTAAAATCTTTTCCAAATGTAATTGTAACACCTCACACAGCTTTTTATACAGATCAAGCTGTAAGTGATATGGTAGAACATTCTATTTTAAGTTGTGTTTTATTCATGGAAGGCAAAGAAAATCCATGGCAAATTGAATAAACAAAAGTTCTTATGCACTCTTCTTTTTTTGATAAAAGAAGAGTGCATTGATTTTAATGTTTTTTTATCTTATTTATAGAATATAGAAATCTTAGCAACTAGACTTAAACCATAATCAAGTTAAAATCTTGGTAAATCCTTTAAATTTTCAACATCCATAACATCAGGGTCAGCTACTAAATATTCTCCTCCATCTTTACCTTTAAATACGCCAACTCCTTCAATTATGTGCTCCCTTGCCATCATTATAGCATGATTTAAAGGAAGCACCTCACCATTTTCAAGTAATACATCTGTAATCTTACCCTCATGATCTTTCCTTACTTTAATTATTTTTGAATTTTTCATTATATACCTCCTGATTAGATATATCATTAATATATATTTTGAGAGAAAACTCAACTACTTATACAAAATATTTTTACATTATATTTACACAATTATAACTTTTGTGGTTGCAATTAAAGTTATAATTGAACCAAATCTTGTTATTGACAGTACAAAATGCAAGTCATATATTTATCCGATGACTACCCGCTCTAATACTTTCCCTCTTTTCCAAGTGGGAGTAAAGAGCGGATACGTCCCTGGATAACGATTTTTCCTAAAGGATAACGCCTTCTAAGTGCTGAAGCACTAAGAATCCTGTTAATAAGCATCAGGTGGAGTTAAACCTCCATCTGATACTAAGAACTCTGTTTATAACATGATTTGCAAATATATCACTTTGGAGGAATTTTATGAAAAAAAATATTATTAAAAGTTCCATAGTATTTATGGTGATTTTTGCTTTATTTTTTATAGCATCAGATAAATCAACTGTTCATGCATTAAATTGCTATACAGTAAGCTTGTCAAATTTTAAAGAGGTATCCCAAAACATTTATGTACAGCCAAATACTTCTGATAAAGATATAAATAATATATTGAGTACCATTTCCAAATCTAAAAACATTGTGGCCAATTTATATGGAAGTTTCAATGCTAAACCTGTCTTTATAATTAGCAAAGATTCAACAGCCTTAAAAAAATTTGGTGTTGAAAATAAAACAGGAGCTACACAAAAAACTATACTAGGTAGCTACATAGTTCTGGGACCAGAGGGGTTAAATACTAATGTAATTTCTCACGAACTCACTCACAGCGAGTTAGCCTACAGGATTCATAAAAGTACAAAAATACCTGTGTGGTTTGATGAGGGAATGGCAATGCAAGTAGATAATAGACCTAAATACTCTGAGGGACAATGGATAAAGGAAACTCAAAATGGTACAAAAATACCTGATATGAAAACTTTAAATTCATATACCCAATTTTATGCAGCTGATTTAGATACAAGAGTGTTAAATTACACTTTGGCAAAGCATGAAGTACATAGATGGTTATCTATTGTAGGCCAAAAAGGTCTATCACAGTTAATTGATGATGTTAATAATGGTAATGATTTTTATAAGTCTTATAACACCATTGAAAAAGAAAATAGTAAATAATAGCTGATCAGGACTAGCATAAGTACTAGTCCTGGTCAATAAATTAAATAATTTACTATTCTTGGTTATTCAATATTGGTACAAGCTTTACATCCTGATAGAAGTTTGCAGTAGCCGCTTGCATATAAGGACATACAAAAATAAACCCTATGCCAAAAGTAACAACTGAAAGTATTATCCATCCTAAAAAGCTGATCAATAAGCAAAATAACTCCCATTTGTGTCCATACATCATTTTCTTGCTTTCATCAAGTGCCTCAAGTACAGGAATATCTGGGTTTTCACTAAGAACATACATAGCCATAGAGTACCTCAATGATGCTATTAATCCCGGTATAATAAGCAGCAGTGACCATAAAAAAATAAATATGCTCATAATAATATATAGTATTATTGCAGAACCTAGATTTTTAAACCCATCGAACAAATCCTCCACTTGAAACTTCTCGGATTTTACAAGTTTTATAAAGCATCCTACAACACCAAGTGTAAGTGGTCCAACAATCAAAAAAGAAATAATGATACCTGCATGTGGTATAAAATTTATACCAATAATAATTAGTGAATACACAAGGCACACCAAAACACACTTACCCCAGTTACCCTTTAACTGATCTCTAGATACTTTCCTCAGCTGATAGCTAGTACGAACAGAAGCATTACTCATTTTTAATCCCCTTTCAAATACATATATTTTGCTCTACATATTACTGCAAAAAGTTACAGCTATATTAACTTATGATCTATCAAATAAAACTGTTAATTTATTTAAATGTAATTCAAATTTATTCTTTCAAAATTGAGCAGTATGATATATCATATAACTAATGTTGGTAATTTTGAAAGAAGGCTTGACATCATTGAAAATTTGGAAAAGAAACCTAATTGTATGTTGGTTAGGAGCATTTGTAACTGCCTTGGGACTAAGCCAAATAGCCCCAATAATGCCCCTTTACATCAAACAACTTGGTATTCATGACATCTCTACTATTGAACAAATATCTGGAGTTGCCTTTGGAGTTACTTTTGTAGTTTTAGCAATATTTTCACCAATTTGGGGATATGCAGCTGATAAAATTGGTAGAAAACCAATGCTCTTACGTGCAAGTATTGGAATGTCTATTGTAATTTCAACTATGGGACTTGCACAAAATATATATCAACTTATTGGTTTAAGAATGCTCCAAGGAGTTGTAGCAGGTTACAGTACAGCTTGTATGACATTAATTGCAACTCAAACCGAAAAAGAACATTCTGGTTGGGCATTAGGTGTGCTGTCCACAGCTTCTATTTCTGGTTCACTACTTGGGCCACTTATTGGAGGATATCTTGATGAAATTTTGGGACTGCAATTTACTTTTTTCTTTACTGGTATCCTTATGCTAATTGTTTTTATTCTAACTTTAATATTTGTAAAAGAAAACTTTATAAAATCCAATAAAAAAGTACTCAGTACAAAAGAAGTTTGGAAACAACTTCCTGATTGTCACTTAACTATTGTTTTATTTGCTACTTCTTTTATTTTACAGCTTGCCTTTTATTCTATAGAACCCATAATAACAGTATATATATCTCAATTATCTCGCAGCTCAGCCCATATTGCCTTAATTTCTGGAATGGCATTTTCTGCTTCTGGCCTTGCTAGCATTATTGCAGCTCCAAGGCTTGGAAAACTGTCAGATAAAATTGGACCTCAAAAGGTTATGCTTGCATCACTTATTATAGCTGGTTTAATATTTATACCTCAAGCTTTTGTAAAAAATTCTTGGCAGCTTATCATATTAAGATTTTCATTAGGTTTTGTAACAGCAGGACTAGCACCATCAATTAATACACTGGTAAAGAAAATAACACCAGAAGCCCTTACTGGAAGAATGTTTGGTTTTAACATGAGCGCATTTTATTTAGGTACCTTTTCCGGTTCTTTACTTGGTGGACAAATAGCTTCATATTTTGGTATGAAGTATGTATTTTTCATCACCAGCACATTACTTCTTTTAAATGGTTTATTGGTTTATGAAAAAATCTGTAAAAAGTTAGATTCAAATGCTACTACTCCATTAAAAGAGCATATGGTTTAAAAATCAGTTTTAAGTTCATTAAAGAATATATTCCTCTGTCATTATCACCTATCAACATCTATAGAATATTATATGTTGAGGGGTAAACTGTATTAAGATATATGTAAAATCATTGTTAGGAGATGTGATTTATGTCACAAAAAAACAGCAATTATATCTTAGACATGAAAAATACTAAGATAAAAAAGTTGTTAGCAATTAAAAAAAAGGAATGAACATAGATTTAATCCTTTAAATCTATGTTCATTCTCCATAATTAGTTAGCATTCCAAATTACTTATTTTCTTCAGCCCAGTCAGCAGGATAAGTACAGTACATAAATTTTGCATATTTAGGTACAGAAAATTTAATTTTTGAATTTCTTGGTATCATTAAAATATCACCCTTATTTCCGCCAATCCTTTTGTCACCTATTACAATCTCAAGCCTGCCTTCTATAATATAATCTATTTCTTCATATTTAAGTGTCCAATCAAATGTAGTTTCAGTCATTTCCATAATACCACATCCCATATATGGGCTCTCATCAAGAGTTAACACATCTGTAAGCAGTACATTGTCCCCTTCTTTTCCCGTATCAAATTTTTGACATTTTACTGTATCAGTTTTTACATGAATAACTCCTCCAGGGCCAACTTCCTTTTCAAAGTCATTATTATTTGATAATTTTTCAGCTATAATTTTTCTTACTATTTCTTCAATAAACTTTTCACTAATTTCAGCCATTTCAAACACACCTCTCTTTAAGCATTTTTAACATCAATTTTTTCAACACTATTTTTCTTGATAGTACTTTTTGGTGCTATAAGTGAAGCAACTGCCACAGCACTTATTCCACCTATAAGCTTTCCTACAATCATTGGAAATATCATCTGCTTGTTTACACCTGCTGCAAATCCAAGATGATCACCAAATACAAAAGCTGCGCTTACTGCAAATGCGACATTTAACACTTTTCCCCTATCATCCATGTCCTTCATCATTTGGATCATAGGTATATCATTTGCAAGAGTTGCAACCATTCCAGCTGCTGCAACATCTCCCATACCAAGAAGTCCACCTAATTTCATAAGCGGCTTTTTAAAAACTTTTGTAATAACATATACAAGTGGAAAAGCACCTGCAAGCATAATTGCAATATTTCCCACAATTAGTATGCCATCTGAAAGTGGAGCCATTCCAGGTATTACTACGATACCTGTAAGAGTTTGAATTATTATAGCAGCAAGTCCTACTGTTATCATTACTGTAACGGCATTTCCAAATATGTTGAATCCCTTGATCATACCATTAGGTACTCTCCACAAGCCTATTGCTATTAATGCTGCAAATATTATTATAGGTACAAGATTTTTTAATATCATAACTATGTTGAATCCAGCTGCAATACCACCAAAGAAGCATCCTACTGGTATTGTCATTATACCTGCAAGCACACCTTTTGCAAGAAATTTTCTATCTTCTTTTTTTATAATTCCAAGTGCTACAGGAATAGTAAATACAATAGTAGCTCCCATCATTGAACCTAATATTAAGCCTGCAAATTGCCCTGCATCATGTGAAAGTGCCAGTTTAAGTGCAAGAGGATATCCGCCCATATCACATGCAAGAAATGTCGTTGCAAACATTGAAGGGTCTGCACCAAGTGCAGTATAAATAGGTACAACAACTGGTTTCAATACTTTAGCTAGTACTGGAGCTAGAGAAACAACTCCAACCATAGAAATTGTAAGAGAACCCATCGCATTGAAACCTTCTTCAAATTTTTCACCAAGTCCAAATTTATTTCCTATACACTTGTCCAAAGCTCCAAATATCATAAATATTACCATTATATAAACAATTATCTGATTTATTCCCATATTAAACCTCCTTTAAACTACATTAAGAATTATTCTTTTTCACCTTTCTCTACCTCCACATTATCTACTATACCAACAATAGTTGCGTCTACAGGTATATATTTTTTACCAAGACATACTCTAGCAGAACTTCCCTTTACTACGAGAACTATCTCTCCTATACCAGATCCTATGCTGTCTACCGCTATAAACGTATGACCTTCGTAATAAGAGTAACAATCTATGGGCTTCACAATAAGAAACTTAAGTCCATTAAGGTCATCATCTTTCTTCGTAGCCCATACATTTCCAACAATTTTACCTATTTCCATATAACAATCCTTTCCTTTGAAGTTATTCTATTCTATTAACTTTTAACCCGTTTATCTTTATATAATCAACAGCAAGAGAAGTTATAATGGCCTTTTTAGGAACACTTATTTCTATATATCCTTTTTCACAAGCTTTTCTAATTTCCGATTCAGTTATCAACTTTTTGCCTGTAAATTCAAGTATATTTTTATTTTTTTTCTCTAAGCCTTCATTTTTATGATCAATTGCACTGTTTTTAATATTCTCCTCATCTCTGTTATTCTGTTTAGGTTCACTAAATTCATTTACAAAGTTTTCCCTATCCACTATACGTACCCCATACTCACAAAGCTTTTTTTCATACTCCTCATAAAGTTTATACAAAGCCTTGTTAGAAGTAGCTGCATATTTTCTATACGCTATGCCATCATCGAGTAAAAATACTTTTTTGCCTAACAAAAGTGCTTCAAGAACTGTCTGTTCTTTTATACCACTTTCCAATCCCATCGCCATATTTACAATTTCCTTATTGCTCAAGGATGTAATTATAATTTTTTCATATGTGAGGGTATCCTTTTTATCTTTCATATAATCTATTTCATATCCAAGAAAATTTAACTTTTGCTCTATAATTTTAAAACTTTCATCACTACTTTTATCAAGCACTAAAATTCTTTTTAAGGATTTTTGAGGATATCCATTTTCATCTTTCAATCTTTTCATTATCTCCCGTGTAACCATATCAACAATAGCATTAATATCCATTTAATCACCTTCTTTATTACAACAGTTTAAAGCAATTCCTATTGGAGTTACTAATAATGGATTCGACGGCTTAACTGTTTTTATACCAGTTTCTTTCTCAATAACACTCTCAAACCCTTTTAAACAGCA
The DNA here is from genome assembly GCF_001675205.1 of Clostridium coskatii. Lineage (NCBI taxonomy): Bacteria > Bacillati > Bacillota > Clostridia > Eubacteriales > Clostridiaceae > Clostridium > Clostridium coskatii. The sequence goes on from NZ_LROR01000053.1 coordinate 59,207, forward strand.
TGTACCACCTACAAGATAGATAGTGTTTACTTTAAATTCCCTTATATGACTTTTTATTATGGAAGCCACTTTCTGTATCACAGGCCTTACAATATTAAAAATTTCATTCTGTTTTTCACTTGTTTTTTTCATTTTTTCTGCTTCAGTAAAACTTATCCCATACTGTCCAGCTATTACAAGAGATAAATGTGTACCCCCTGTAGGTTCATCAGCTGTGTATATAGTTTTTCCATTTTCAAATATGGAAAGTCCCGTGGTTCCACCACCTATATCTACTACAACTCCATCTTTTATATTGAGCACTGAATTTGCTGCCGTAGGTTCATCAAGTATCGCAGTAACATCCATTCCCGCTCCCTCCACTATATATCTATGAGTATCAGCATCCCTTTTTCCCGTACCAGGAGGAACAGCAATAGCTGCTTTAACAAGTTCTATTCCTGTTTTTTCTTGAATTTTCTTTTTTAATCTTCTTACTATATCACTTGCTCCAGTAAAATCTACTACCAATCCATCTTTAACCACTTCAGCATATTCCATTTCACAAGCTACAGGATTTTTATTACTGTCAAGCACAACGATTACTATGTAGGAAGTGCCAAGATCAACTCCCACCAAATATTTTTCATTTTTTTCTACTTTTGCAGGATACTTTATACTTTTTTCTACTGAACTTACAAAGTTATTTATCTCTTCAAGATTCACAGCAGGCACCTCCTATTTAACTATCTTTGCATTCATTCCCTTTAGATAACAACATGCATTGGCTTCGTCAAAATCAATGTGCATAGCCGTTTTATATTTATTGCTCACCCTTATAACTACATCACCAAATATAAGAGATCTTTCTCCTAAGGTCTGAATTTTTACATTATCCCCATTTTGTACTCCATATAATCTTGCATCAAATGGAGTCATATGGATATGTCTTTTGGCCACAATCACTTTTTCCTCAGCCTTTATAACAGATTTTCCTGCCGCAATAATAAGTGATGCACTTTTTTTCAAATTTCCAGATTCTCTAACTGGAGGATTAATACCAAGAGTAGCAGCATCTGTTTTAGAAACTTCAACCTGTGTTTCATTTCTAACAGGTCCGAGCACTGACACATTTTTTATAACACCTTTAGGTCCAATAAGCATTACCTTTTCATTACTTTGAAACTGTCCAGGTTGAGAAAGATCCTTTTTCTTTGTAAGACTATATCCTTCACCAAAAAGATTCTCCATATCTTCCTGTGATAAATGAACATGCCTTCCCGATACTTCTATAGGAATAGGTCTATGGTTCAAAATCATCTCTATTATCTTATTTGCAACAGTTTCAATATCATAATTGTTCAACTACTTCACCTCTTTACTTATACATTCCTGCTTTATACTTGCACATCATTATATAAAAGCAGCTGCTGAGCCTGTTTAAATACATGACAATATCCTCTCTTGTCAGAACACCTTCCATGTTTTTAAAAGCTTTAAACGCACATATTTCAACTTTTCGTGAATAGCTCCTCAAAGAATTGAGCATTACTACCATTTCACCCATATCCGCTTGTGTTATAAAATGATCCACATTAAAATACTTTTTAGGATGATGTGACATTTCCCTAAGTTCACTGTCATTCATTCCAAGTAAAACCAAATCTCCAAGTTTTTCTTCAAGTACTTCTGCTCTTAAAATATTTCTTACAAATTTAAGAACTTCCCCCAAATCCTTTCTAAGGCTCGAACATTTATTTTTTTCAGCTTTGACTTGGGCTTCAAGTATATTGGATTCAAGGTTATCAAGTTCACCTCGAAGTATTATTCTTGGATGATCTTTATAAACAAGTTTGTTTCCATAAAGCTGGGTCATAAATTCAGGTTTTTTTTCATAATACCCTCCCTGAAGTGTTACATACACAGGTTTTATAGTTTTATCTATAGGAGCCACATTATTAGGCAGAGCAGATTTTTTTTCGTTATCTTCTTCTTTAATAACAAGTTTTATATTCTTGTCATTTAAGTACTGCCTTGCAGAAGGAGTAACTATAACATTTTTTGCTATAGCATATTCAGAAATATTTTTATTTCTTAAACTTGTTCTAAGCTCATACTCCGTTAATACACTCATATCATCACATCCTTTTAAGAATGTATATCACCCGGGTATTTTTTATCCCGGGTTTTTATCCTTTTTTAGTCTTCTACTCTCTCTATTTTAGGTAAAATGTATTCAACTTCATTATGAGGTCTTGGTATTACATGTACTGAAAGAAGTTCTCCAACTCTTTCGGCAGCTGCAGCACCTGCATCTGTTGCAGCTTTTACAGCTCCAACATCTCCTCTTACCATTACAGTTACAAGCCCTCCACCTACATGTACCTTACCTATAAGTGTTACATTGGCTGCTTTTACCATAGCATCAGAAGCTTCTATTGCTGCTACCAATCCCTTTGTTTCAATCATTCCTAGAGCATTTGTATTTGTCATATTAATTCCTCCCTATATTTTACAAACTAAGCTTTTCAGCTATTTTTTTAGTTATAAGTTCAACGTACTGATCAGAAATATCTAAAACAGTATGTGAGGTTTCTCTGTCATTACAATTACTTACAAAATTTTTTATATCTTCTATTTCCTTTACTCCATAGGCAACTCTTCTTATATTTATAAGATTCCTTGGCCCTACATTATCAGAAGTTGCACTTCCTCCAACTGCTCCGCATCCAAGTGTAAGTGCAGGCACTAAATTTGTAGTAGCTCCTATTCCTCCAAGTGATCCCGGCGTGTTTACAAGTATTCTGGATACAGGTTTTTTAAGCCCAAATTCTTTTACTATTTCTTCATTGTTTGAATGTATTATGAGAGTATGTCCTATACCTTCATTATTTAAAAGCTCAATACATCTCTCGCAAGCTTTTTCCCAATTTTCTTCACAGTAGAATGCTAAAATTGTTGTAAGCTTTTCCCTTGAAAATGGGTTATCTTTTCCAACTGTTGTCTGCTCTGAAATCAATATTCTTGCATTTGGATCTACAGTTATATCTGCCATTTCAGCTATTTTCTGAGCTGATTTTCCCACAATTTGAGGATTCATAGTACCATTTGCTCTCAATATAAACTTTGCTACTTTTTCGGATTGTTCTTTAGATAAGAAGTATGCTCCTTGACGTTTAAGCTCATCTACAACTTCATCTTTTATACACTTTTCAACTACTATGGACTGTTCTGAAGCACATATTACCCCATTGTCAAAAGTTTTACTATCCATTATTCTTTTTACTGCAAGCTTTATATTTGCTGTTTTTTCAATAAAAGCAGGTCCATTTCCAGGTCCAACTCCTATAGCAGGAGTTCCTGAACTGTATGCTGCCTTTACCATAGCTGATCCACCTGTTGCTAGTATGAGATCAACGTTTTTCATAAGCTCATGAGTTCCTTCCATAGTAAGTATGCTCATTCCGGAAACCATTCCTAAGGGTGCTCCTGCCTCAACAGCTGCATCACTTACAACTTTTATAGCTTCTGCAATGCAATGTCTTGCCTTAGGATGAGGACTAAATACAATTGCATTTCCTGATTTTAAAGCTATAAGACTTTTGTATATAACGGTAGAAGTAGGATTAGTTGATGGTACAAGTCCTGCAATAATACCTACAGGTGAACCTATCTCTAATATTTTTCTATCTTTGTCATCTCTTAAAATGCCTACTAACTTCATGTCTTTTATATTTTCATACACTATTTCACTAGCAAATTTGTTTTTAATTATCTTATCGGGTAAATTTCCAAAAGTTGTTTCTTCTACAGCAAGTTTTGCTAGTCTTTCAGCTTGTAAACCAGCGGATTCTGCTACATGCTCAATAATTTTATTCATCTTTTCCTGACTGAATTTACAATATTCCTGTTGAGCTTGTCTTGCTTTTTGAACAAGCCGTCTTACATCTTGTATAGATTGCAAATCCCTATCCATATTTTCCATTTATTTTAGCCTCCTTGTATAGTATTCTAAAATTGCTTTAATCAGCTGCTTTTTCTTGCCAAATTTAATGTCCTTCTTAGTCAATGAACTTAAATTCATTCTTCTAGCCATATTTCTGAGTTCAATAACTTTCATTCTTTCAAGTTTTTGTTTTATCTCAAGAAGTGAACCTGACTTTCTTTCCTCATCTACTTTTACTCTCTCTGGTTGTTCCTGATTTGATTCATCTGGAGCTAGTTTTTCCAGGTTTTCTGAACCTTCTGGTTCTGATTCTTCCTGATCTGGTTCCTTTATACCCGACTCTTTTGGATCTTCTCTCTCTTCTATCCCATCTAGCTTTTCTTGTTCTTCTGATTCCTCTGGTTTTTCCAATTCTTGTAGTTTTTCTACACATTCAAGCTTTTCCAACTCTTCTGGCTTTTCCTGTATTTCTTTAAGCACCATATCTTTCTTTTCTGTTTCACAGAAAAATTTAAATACATCATCAGCAGGCCGTGGTATAACAAATGCCGAAATTAATTTTCCCACTTTATTCACTGCTGTTTTAGCAGCTTCAATAGATGCATTTACAGCACCAACATCACCCGTAACCTTGATAGTAACAAGCCCCTCCCTTATAAGTTCACAACCAGCAAATTTAACATTTGCAGATTTTAGAGAGACATCAAGTGCTTCTACAGCTGCTATATATCCTAATGTTTCAACCATACCTAATGCTTGACTATACATTTTTAAAACTGAGTCGGATTATCGGCTACAAATTTTACTGAATTGGCAAATGCATCACAAGCAGCTTTACAAGCAGATTGGCTTCCTGTCAAAAGCCCTCCTCCAAAATTAGTTTCAGATGGAGGTCCATAAAATGTTGCAACCTTTACATCTGCTGCCTTTAAAGCTGCATCTAGCCCATATATTGCCTCAAGGGGTGGTGCTATAAGATAAGCTATTGCTTCACCCTCTGGTATACCAGCTACTTTTGAAAGATATGTACCTGTTCTTGAAATACACTGTGCATAATAAATAATATCGTCATCATCATTTGCACTATAAAAACAAGCTTTACTATTTATGAACTCTACTGCTGCATCTAGTCCACTTCTAATTTCAGCAGGATTAGGAGCTGCAAGAATTCCTATAAATTCTCCTGCAAGTTTTGTGCTTGCATTTCCTGAACCTGCATACATAGATTTTGCATATACTACTTCAACATCAGCTTTTTTTGTAGCTTCATCAATTGCCGTATATGAAACATCATCTATATCGGAAGTTATAAGTCCAAGACTTCTTTGATTTGACTGCAAATTTAACGCTTGTGCCAAATCAGGGTCAACACTAGGAATTATTTTTACGCTCAACACACGGGCTTTTATTGGATCATTTTTCATATGCTTTTCCTCCTAATTAAAGTTTTAAATCAACTCCACTTTTTTTCTCTTCTAAAATAGTTTTTATAATATCCGCAATATGAGCTCCTGCTTCTACCGGAGGTGTTCCTCCTCTATGAATATTAGAAACAACGGTTCTTCTAGCTTCAGGCATATTAACAGTTGCTCTATAAGCCATATAGGCACTCATACTTTCAGCTGTTACAAGTCCCGGTCTTTCTCCAATAAGTACACACGTAACTTCAGCATCAAGTGTTTCTGATATAACATCCATAGCAGGCACTCTACCATATTTTACAAAAAACGGTGTACCTACCTTTATTCCATAGCCTTCAAGTCCTTGAATCATTGCAGGCAAAACATCACTTACATTTGATTCAATTGAGGTTGAACTAAGTCCATCTGATACGTAAATCTGAACTTGTGGTTTCATTATGCATTTTTCTCTTACTTTGTCTAACTCTTCTTTTTCAAATTGTCTTCCAAGATCAGGTCTTGTAAGGTATTCATCTTTATCTTTACATTTTGTTTTTATTGAAAACAAATTCATCTTTTTTATAAATTCTTCAGGAACACTTGTAAATACGGCATCCATTGCCGCAGCATGATCTGCTCTAAATCTCAAAAGCGATTCTGTGTTATACCTTGTTCCTGTTCTCCACATACCAAGCCTTGCAGATGTCATTTGTTTTGCCTTCATATATGCTTCTCTATTCTCTGGATTGGGCACATAAAAAAGGTCTCTCAAATTTTTTCCTGTTATATCAGGTAAAATGCCACCAGATATATCATTTTGCACACTGCTGTTACTTATATCTACTTTATCAGTATCCTTTTTATCAGCAGAAACCACCTCACACAAAACCTGCTCAATCATCTTTTTTAATTCATTTTCTGATACCATTATTTTCACCCCTTATTATTTAAGAAATATAGACGCATCTCCAGCAATTTCAGTGAATTTGCCATCTTCAGTTATTCCCATTTTTTCAAGCCACTGATCAAATTCCTTTATAGGCTTCAATCCAAGTAATTGTCTAAGTGTTGGAGTGTCATGATAACTTGTACATTGGTAATTAAGCATTACATCATCTCCAAAAGGTACACCCATAAAGTAATTACAACCAGCCGTAGCAAGAAGTACAGCCAAATTTTCAATATCATTCTGATCTGCTTTCATATGATTTGTATAACAAGCATCACATCCCATAGGTATTCCAGTAAGTTTTCCCATAAAGTGATCCTCAAGTCCAGCTCTTGTAACCTGTTTACTATCATATAAAAATTCAGGTCCTATAAATCCAACAACTGTGTTTACAAGAAATGGACTATATCTTTTTGCCAGACCATAACACCTAGCTTCCAATGTCACTTGATCTGCACCATTATGTGCATTTGACGAAAGTTCAGAGCCCTGACCTGTTTCAAAATACATTACATTAGGTCCTGTAGATGTTCCAAGCTTTGTAACAATTTCCTTTGCTTCATCCAGCATACTTGCAGTTATTCCAAAAGCTTCATTACCCTTTTGAGTGCCAGCAATACTCTGGAAAATCAAATCTGAAGGTGCACCCTTTTTAATAGCTTCCATCTGCGTTGTTACATGTGCAAGCACACAAGCCTGCGTAGGTATTTCCCACTTATTCTTTATTTCATCAAATTTATTTAAAATTTTAGTTACATTATCTACTGTATCTTCAACAGGATTTAATCCTATTACAGCATCACCAATTCCATAGGATAAACCTTCCATAAGAGATGCTACTATACCATCAATATTATCTGTGGTATGATTTGGCTGTAATCTAGATGAAAGAGTTCCTTCTAATCCTATAGTAGTGTTGCAGTGAGCTGTTCTTCTAATTTTCCTTGCTCCAACAATAAGATCCATGTTTGACATAAGTTTTGCAACTGCGGCAACCATCTCACTTGTAAGTCCTCTGCTTATCCTCTTTATTTGCTCACCAGTTGTTTTGATATCTAATATCCATTCTCTAAGTTCACTAACTGACCAATTTTTAATTTCATTATAAATTTTTTCATTTACAGAATCTTGTATTATTCTTGTTACTTCATCTTCATCATAGTCAACCACAGGATTATTTCTAAGATCTGCTAATGTCAAATGGCTTAAAACCACTTTTGCAGCAATCCTTTCGGAAACTGTAGATGCAGCTATACCAGCAAGTTTATCTCCTGATTTTTCCTCATTGGCTTTTGCAAGCACCTCTTTAACTGATTTAAATTCATACGTTTGACCAAATAATTTGGTTTTTAAAATCATTTATCTTCACCCCTTTTATGAACTAAAAGCTAACGTTTTAATAACTACAGGAACAACACGTCCATGCATAAGCGGTTTGCCTACATCTACGTAATCACCTGCTTCTACTTTTATACTGTCAATGCAAATTACATCTTTTTTATAATCAAGCATCTTATATATTGTTTGTCCAAGTACCTTGCCCATATCATTTTCAACTATTACAAATAGAGGATATTCCTCATCTAAGATATCCGAAACTCCACTTATTACAGAAGATGCCATTTGCTGTACCTCGTTAAAACTTGGACTTTTAGTACCATCTATTGCAATTGCAACTTGCTGAAATTCATTTTCCACCTTAAACCAATGAAGCCTTTCCTTTAAAGTTTCTGATATGTAACTACAATCAATATTATTATTTCTTTGATGAACTCTAACTACAGGAACATTTTTTATAGGAAACACATTCTTTGTATAGGTTATTGTGCTTCCACTTATATCAGTGGTATGAGATCCTGCACCTACAACTGTAGCTCTTATAGTTTCTCTGGATTTTTCCAAATTAAATTTTTGCGTAAGTATGGAATTCTTTATACATCTTCCAAGCAGTATACCAATATCTCCATATTTATAAACATCTTCTTCATCGTCTCCCGCATATATATAATTTGCTACTCCTCCAGAAAAAGTAATACAATCAATGTTGTAATTTAATTTAAGACCTTTATTGGTGATTATTTCTTCATATTCATGCGTTTGGTTTTTCATTCCAACAGATTGTTCAAGAAGCTCCACCATCTTTTTAACAATATTTTCAACATCAGAAATGTCAGGTATTTCACCAACTTTTATGTTTATTCCATATTTATCAGCTAGTTTTTTAATTTTAGAAGCAATATATGTTATTTCATGTGTATTTTTATCTATTTTTATAAGTCGCCCTCCTATATCAAGACAACCGGTATCAATTACTTCACCTTCTTTAAAAACTGCAAGATTTGTAGTTCCTCCTCCAATATCCATATTAGCTGCAGTGCAATTTTCTTCTTTTGATATAATGTTTGTGCCTGCTCCTTTGCCTGCAATAATGGATTCCAAATCAGGTCCTGCCGTAGCAACTACAAAATCTCCGGCGAGACCGCTCATTTCATCTAAAATCTCTCTTGCATTTTCTTTTCTTGCAGTTTCACCAGTAATTATTATTGCTCCTGTTTCAACTTCTTCAGGTTTTATACCTGCTTTCTTATATTCAGATTCTACAATTTTTCTTACTGATGAACCGTCTATTTCATTTTGTGATATCAAAGGTGTAAAATAAATATTACTTTTATATATAACCTTTTTATCTACTATATTTATTTTAGGTATTGAAAAACTAGATGCCATATTTTCAATAGTAATCCTGCTAAAAACAAGTTGTGTCGTAGATGTTCCAATGTCAATTCCCACACTCAATATTTCCTGCTTCAATTTATCACTTCCCTTCTATTAATATTTAGATGAAATTTTTCAAAAAACAAAAGTCCAAAGTTTTTTAACTTTGGGCTCCATTGCCATACATAACACTTCATTGTGCTAAAATTTAATTTTCACTATTTTTAAAATCAAAAACAACTTTAGTACCTTTATTGTTTGAACTCATATTAAGATCTCCTAAAAGCTTTTCCTTAACAATGCTTTTTACTATATTAAGTCCAAGACTTTTCCTGTCAACATTATCTATATCAAATCCTATTCCGTCATCAATAACAGATATGCTTGAATACATCTTACCATTGTCTATTTTAATATGTATACTTCCCTCCTCTTTTTCCTCAAAAGCATGTTCAATAGAATTTTCAATAAGTTCATTTACTACAAGTGATATAGATGTTGCCTTATCTGAATTGACTTTAAAATTATTACCAGAAACATCAATATATATCTTCTTTGATAGACTACAGCTATACATTTTTATTTTTTCAACAACTTTTCCTATAACTTCTTTTATATCAACATCATCCATTCCATTTTGCGATAGGATTTCATGCGTTGCAGCTATGCTTAATATGCGATTCATACTTTGCTTAAGTGCAATTTTAGTCTGTTCATTTTCTATTCTTCTTGCCTGCAAGTTAAGAAGACTTGCAATCATCTGTAAATTATTCTTAACTCTATGATGTATTTCTTTAAAGGCAACAGACTTTAGCATCAATTCTTTTTCCTGCTGTTTAAATTTTGTTATATCTTTTATCATCATAACTATCCCAACTGACCTTAAATTTTCAAATACATATTTCACTTGTAAGGTGTAATTACTTATGTTTACTTCTGAAATACTAAACTGCTTTTTTGACATAACATTTTTAAATGAATTGTCATCAAGACATACGTTATTAAAATGCATACCAACTATATTATCTTTATATCCAAGGTCTTTATATAACCGATCTGCAACAGAGTTAGTGAACTCCACAACTCCATGCTCATCAAAGATTATAATAGCATCATCCAAATAATTCGTAATACTTCCCTCATTTCCTGTTAATGAAAGAAGATTATTGGTAAGTTCCTCTGTAGTTTCAGCTAACATTTCCATATATTTGTTTTTATTAATATCTTCTGTTATGTCTTTTTCCACTATTATAACCCCTATGACATTATTATTTCTATTTCTTATTGGGGCAACTGTTTGGCTTACATTTTCATTCTCCTGAGTAACAGCCTTCATATCTTTTGTTGAAATTCCAAGTTCAAGTGTCCTTAGTGCTGCCGGCTCGTTCTCACGTAATGCCAGTTTACCAATTACACTATTTTTATACATAGACTGACAATTTACAGGTTTTGCTTCAGATACAACTATAGCTTTATTCAAATCTTTTGTAGGACAATCTATAAATACATCTGCTTGGACAAGATCAGATATTGTTGGAAGTATCTTTGATACTTCCCTTATTTTTTTGATATCGGTTTCAGAAAGATTTGTGTACATTTTGCATAAACTTAAAATCGTATTCATATTAATGTATACCCAATCATATATCAAAAGATACTATTATAGTTGAAGCAATATCTTTCATAGAGCACCTTTTATTCATACTTAATGTTCTAAGTCGTGTAAAAGCCTCACCTTCACTGATCTTATATTTGTCCATTAATAATCCCTTTGCCTTTTCAATTCTCTTTCTAGCTTCAAGCTTATCTTCAGCATTTTTTACATTATTTTTCATATCCATCATTTCTTCTGATTTCGATATAGCTATTTCTACTGCTGGTATTAAATTTTTTTCATCCACAGGTTTCACTACATAACTTATGACCTGTGCCTCTTTAGCCCTCTCAATAAATTCACTGCCGCTATATGCACTTAGAATTAATACTGCACCTGCAATATTTTCATCATTAATTATCTTTGCAGCAGCTAGTCCATCTACTAAAGGCATTTTGATATCCATAATTACTAAGTCAGGTAAATTTTTTCTACATAGTTCTATTGCATCAAATCCATCTACCGCCTCACCTACAACATTGTAACCGGACGATTCGAGTATTTCTTTAATGTCCATCCTAGTAATAGGTTCATCGTCGGCTATCACTATTCTTTTCATACTATCCTCTCCCTTTAATCACTTTCTACCTCATTGTAGCATAAAATTTCAAATACATAGTATTAATTTATATCAAGCCATTTCTTTAATGCATTAATACCTTCACTTTTCATTGAGCTAACTTTAAAAATATACCTTGCACCTGCGCTAACTAAAAAATTTTCTGCTGCTTTTAGTGTTTGTTCATCATTACACAAATCAATTTTTGTTATAATTCCAATAACAGGTTTGGAAAACATAGAGCTAAAACCAGGTGGAAAAATACTTACTTTACTCGTACAATCATGTACAAGTGCTATAACATCACAATCAGAAGAAGTATTATTAAGAGCTCTATAGTATCTTACATTTTCTACATATTCACCTGGGGTATCTATAGTATCACTGAAGAAGTTCACTGCCTGGGTTTTTTTATATTTAATATCTTTATTATGTATAGCCTGATACAGCGTAGTTTTACCACAGCCTGTTCTGCCTACAAACATTACTCTTTTCAAATCTTCTCCTCCTATGATTTTGTTATTGGTGATACTGTAAAATTAAGTACATCTCTAAGTAAGAGAATTATTCCATCCAGTGCAGTTTCTACACTTCCTATATCTCCAACTATAACCAGAGCTCCACTGAACCTATCCATAAATCCTATTTTTACATTTCCTGATTTGGTAGCAACATCACCAGCTATTATTGCAGCTTCACTTGGCGTCAGTGTCAATATACCTACTGCTTCATTGTATTCACCAGATAATCCTAATTTTTGATAAATATCTTTATCTGGATGTGCAATTATATGAGATAATGTTACCTGCTTACCAGGAACAAATTCTTCAATTATTCTATCTCTTTTTTCCAAAGTCACCATTCCTTTAATAAAGTTATAGATTTAATTTATTCTATAGAAAAAACCCTCTTAAACAAATTTTCAACATCCTTTATTTTAGGAACCCTCGGATTTGTTTTTGTACATCTATCATTTAGTGCAGTTATTGATAAATCATGAATCTCGCTGTCTAAATTTCCACATAAAACTTCACAATTATTAATGCATTTAGGTAAGTTTAGCTTATTCATCAATATCTTAACTGCTGCAATCAAACTTCTAACACCTTCAAATTGGTTAGATGCAGGAAGCCCCAAAAATTTGGATATTTCAGTATACCTATATGCCGCACTAAAAGGCTTTACCTTTCCTTGCAAATTCTTAAGGTTTGCATTATACTCTATTACGTATGGAAGGAGTAGTCCATTTGCTCTTCCATGTGGTATATGAATTTTTCCACCAAGTGCATGCGCCATGCCATGGTTTAATCCAAGGGAAGCATTTGTAAATGCCATACCTGCTATACAGGATGCATTATGCATCTTCATTCTAGCTTCCTCATCATCTCCATTTTCATATGCAGCTAACAAGTATTTAAACACCATTTTTATTGACTTTTCTGCCAGTGCATCAGAATAATCTGATCTATTTGTAGAAACATATGCTTCAATTCCATGTGTAAGTACGTCTATTCCTGTTTCCGCTGTAGTAGATTTTGGTACTGATTTCACAAGTTCAATATCAAGTACTGCCTGATCTGGTGTCAAATTATCATCAACAAGAGCATATTTGACTCCTTTTTGCTTATCAGTTACAATACAAAAGTTAGTAACCTCGGAACCTGTACCACTTGTTGTCGGAATTGCTATAAACAGAGGCTCTTTCGTTTCGTTATTCAATTCATTATTTACATACTGACAAAAATACATTATTCCTTTTGCAGAATCAATAGCTGATCCTCCTCCAAGTGCTATAAGTACATCTGGTTTAAATTTAACAGCTTCCTGCACTCCTTTTACAATAACTTCAACAGGAGGATCTGGTACTATATCTGAAAATATATCATACTCTATATGTGCCTTATCAAGCTGTTCAGTAATTTTATCAACCGTTGATGACTTAACCATAAATGGATCTGCAGCAATTAAAGCTTTCTTACATTTTAATTCACACAAATGATTTAAAGCATCAGTATCAAAATAAACCTTTGGTTTAATATTAAAATTTTTCACAATAATCATACTCCAATTTTAAAAAAATATTTATAAAAAACTATATGGTTTCCTGATAGCTATCAAAGAAACAAAAAAAGCTTCCCAGAATATAAAATTCTTTGAGAAGCTTCGTCGCTTTTTCATACTTCATTGTATAAATTTATTTTATTTTTAATATTTAACTAATTTCTGACTTTATATTACACTTTTAAACTTATATCGTCAACAGTTTTATATATCGTTTACATGTTGTAAAAAAATAGTTTTTGCTAATTATTATAAAATAAATCTCTCAATCTTATAATATCTAACTAATTCATGGATTATCTTAGCAATTATACTTTTTTCAACTTTTTAAATAAATATATTGTTATTTTGCCAGATACAAGTCCTAACACTATTCCAGCAAGCACATCTGTAGGATAATGCACATATAAATATATTCTTGAAAAAGCTATTAAAATTGCTACAGCAAAAAATGCTGGCGCATATTTTTTGAAATACCTGGATAATATACTAGCTGCTGCAAAAGATGCCGTAGTATGTCCTGATGGAAATGAATAGGAAGCCGGTTTTGCAACTAAAAGTTTTATAGTGGGGTCAAGATAAAAAGGCCTTGTACGTTTAACTATATGTTTTATCAATCCTTCACCAAATATCGATCCTATTATAATAGCTGTTAAGACCATAATTCCAACTTTTCTATATTTTTTACTTACTATAAGTGCTATGGAAATTGCAATCCATATAAGCCCCTTATTACCAAGCGAAGTAAATGCAATCATAACCTTGTCTAAAATCTGATTATGCATATTATTTGCTATATACGAAAGAATGTATTCATCAAATTTGTATATTAATGTAACCATCTCTATCTCCCTGCTGTTATATTTAGTATGTACAACTTACTAATAATACTACATTTGAAATTTAAAATCCACTAGTGTATTGATTTTTGGTGATTTTAGCATTGCTAAATTTTCAGTATGGAATTTGTGTCCTATATAATCACTTCTAAATAAATGATTTATATATAAATTAGTGAAATAAGAAGAGTGGATATCATATAGTTATAGGAAAAATTTTTTAGTATTTGCTAAATAAATTCAGTAAAGTTGATAATACTAATTACGAGATATTCATATTTTACCATAAATATAAATTTTGTATGGTATAATACGCTTAAGAGTATTTTATAAATAACAATTTCATTTGTAAGGGGGATATTATGATTAAAGAGATAGATAAAAAGAAAAAAATACTTGATAGTAAAAGACCGTTTGATAAAACTGCTATTAAAAATTTGAAAGAGTATTTTGATGTGGAACTTACATATAATTCAAATGCTATTGAAGGAAATACCCTTACAATCACTGAAACTAAAGTTATTTTGGAAGATGGAATCACTATTGGAAAAGGAAAAACTCTTAGAGAACATCTTGAAGTTATTAATCACAAAGAGGCTATGGACTACATTGAAGATATAGTTGATAAAAATATAGATATTACTGAAAGTGTTATAAAAAACTTACATTACATTATTCTTAAAACTATAAACAATGAAAATGCAGGAAGATACAGAAATATAAATGTACTCATAGGCGGCAGCAAACATAGACCTCCAGAGCACTTCTTAGTTCCACAAGAAATGGAAGACTTAATCAAGTGGTATGACGAAAATAAAAATAAATTGCATCCTATAAAGCTTGCAGCAGAATTTCATCATAAATTTACTTTTATACATCCTTTCATAGATGGAAATGGCAGATGTGGAAGATTACTTATGAATTTAATCCTTATGAGATGTGGATATCCAATCACTGTTATAAGAATGGAAGACAGAAATGAATATATGAGTGCTCTTGAAAAAGCAAGTGTTGAAAATAATTTAGAGGATTTCATAGGTATTGTTGCTGCAGCAGTAAATAGAAGCCTAGATACGTATTTGTATATTTTAAAATAAAAATACATTTTGAGATACTTGCAAACCAAGGTATTATTGAAAAAAAATATATAAATACTTACTTTGCTATGGCAAAATTCAGAAATAGAATTGTTCATATGTATTTTGACGTTAACAATGAAATACTATATGAAATTTGCCTGTGATATTACAGATGTACTTAAAATAGAAAATATTGATACTATAAATTTAGTAAAAGCACCAATTACACTTCAATTTAAGACAATAAAAGAAGGCAGAAACTTATATGAAGCAGATTATATTAAAGTGTGTGATTATATAGAATATGTAATAAATAATTATGGAGATAGGAAATATTATTTGGATAAGTTTGATAGGGATTATTTTGCCACTCTTTAATTTGGGATGATATAAGAAATATTTAGCTAAGAATACAGTATTCTTAAAATTATGAGAGGTACCCACAGGCTACACTTAGAAGAACTGAATACATCCGGTTCTTCTTTTAATTTTAATTATTTATTGATCTGAAACAGTGACCAAACTTTAGTGTTTCCTACATTCAAATAAAAGCCCTGGCTACTGCTATAATTTTAATCGGATACTATGATTGAGAGAATAATTATAAATGCTGACATATTCAATAGTAAGATACCCGTTTGGAAACAGAATAAACTCTTAATCCATTAAATTAAAGCACATAGATGCTATTAACTTGTATAAACATATAGAGATCAATATTTGTATAATAAAACATATTACGTGTTTTTTATATGTTAACTTAAAAGACATATAGCTTTTCACATCATCATAGATTATTGACTTCAATTTTTTTACTATTCGTAAAATGAAATAAATACGTACTAACCATTAAAATTGCGAACGCTGTTCTTTGGTAAGTAAATAATGAGGTATTAAAACTATGAATGTATTTTGGGTTAATACAAAAATTAGTGAAATACTGCAAAAAAGGTGTTATAATTTGTACAATGATTGAATAAAAATCATAATTTATCGTGAGAAATATTATACATAGCATATATGATGGACAAGAAGTCTGAATAAATTTGATATTTTGCCTAGTTTTGCTTTACTCGAAGCTGCAATAACACTATTGAATAAAATTAATGCTTTATAGAA
This sequence comes from Clostridium coskatii, assembly GCF_001675205.1. Lineage (NCBI taxonomy): Bacteria > Bacillati > Bacillota > Clostridia > Eubacteriales > Clostridiaceae > Clostridium > Clostridium coskatii. The sequence continues at coordinate 75,507 of NZ_LROR01000053.1, forward strand.
ATTTTTAATAGGAGGAATACAGAGTGTATAATATTATAATAAAAAAGCTTTCCCCACCACGAATACCAAGACAGTAGAATCTATCATTACTGTTAGGTATTTGTAAAAAGTTCTCTAATAAACAATAGATTCTACTGTATGGGAAGTTTTATATTCTATTATATAAAATATCATATTAGTAGAAAGTGGGAACTTAAAATGAAATTAAAAATATATTTTATATTATCAATGATGATCTTTGGTACAATTGGAATCTTTGTCAGATACATTGACTTAGCTTCAAGCGAAATAGCTCTTCTCAGAGGTTTTATAGGAAGCTTATTTCTGTTAACTATTACTATAGTTAACAAGCAAAAAATATCTTGGACAAATATTAAGAATAATATTCCTGTATTGTTATTATCGAGTTTTGCATTGGGATTTAATTGGATCTTTCTTTTTCAGGCATATAAACATACAACTATTGCAAATGCTTCTTTAAGTTATTACTTTGCTCCGGTTTTCGTCATTGTTATGTCGCCTATTGTACTGAAAGAAAAAATTTCACTTAAAAAAGCTGCATGTATAAGCATTTCGGTATTTGGAATGTTTTTAATTGTACAAAATAGAGGAAATGGCGGTACAGAATATAATCATTTATTGGGTATCTGCTATGGAATCACTGCAGCGGTATTTTATGCAACATTGATGTTGACTAACAAGTTCATTAAAAATATGAATGGTTTGGAAATAACACTGTTACAGTTGTCATTAGCAACTGTAATGCTTATACCTTATGTTTTTGTAACGGAGAGGGTTAACCTATTTCAAATAACGGGGCTTTCAGTTGCATGTATTATCATATTGGGAATAATTCATACAGGACTTGGATTTTATCTATTCTTTTATGGAATGAAAGGGTTAAGGGGACAAAGTATTGCAGCCTTGAGCTATATAGATCCAATAACATCATTATTTACTTCATTTATTATTTTCGGTGAGAATATGACAGTGTTTCAGATTATAGGTGCTGTACTGCTTTTAGGCTCAACATTTATAAGTGAAATAAGTAAAAACTATGATTGTTCTTCTAAAAAAAATAAAGGTTATATTGAGTGATCTGAAAATAAGCAAGTGTCGAGAAATTCTTATTTTATAACTCAATTATAAAAATTAAACAATTTACTGGAACACTGCATTATTCAATTTTGGAGTGTTCTTAGTTACTTTTTTTTAATTATATTTTGATATTTGTATATAAGGATGAATAGATAAATTTATAGTATAAAGATTTTATGTAGCACTGGCCAAGCTTTAACTTTTCTCGCACTCAGACAAAAAGCTTGGCCAGTAGCTTTGATTTTAATGGGATGCTCCGGACCAAATCCAGGAAGTAATGCTCCTCGGTCTTATACTAGGCTCGGATTTCCTCGCATGGAAGCTTTGGACAAACACTTTCTTTTTCACTTATTTTATACCTCAATAATCTCTAAATTGTAGTCTCTCTTCTGCAGCTTTATAAAACTAGCTTTTATACCTTTCACAAAATAAAATTAGCATATATTTATAAGATAAACAACGTAGTTCAAATATGGATATATTATTATACATGCTATTTTACAGCATTGATTTGTTTTTTATATAGCATTATATCAGCTTTTAAACTAAGCAGATACTTTATATTATTCTACTCTTTTTTGCCACTGATAAGAATTTATATAAATTATTGTATAAATTCTACTTTATATATAATATATATCTTCTTCTCCCCTATATACTTTTAAATAATAAATAGCTGTATGTTTTCTTCAAGCACCAGCACTTTTTTAGTCCTCGTCATCCTTAGAACAGTTAAAAAAATAAAAGGAAGGCTTCTTGCTTAAATCTATAAATCTCGCCCATTTTTGTATTGCCTTATCTAAATCATTTATAAGCCTGTCCAACTCATCTTTATATGGAAGTAAATATTTAATAGCCACAACGTTGGCAAACAATTTATTTTTTTCTATCTTATAATTTGATAAATCCTCATGAATAGCAGGAACTAGATTAAACTTTCTATTATACAATCTACCATAATGTGCGCATATATTTCTTAGAATTGATGATGATCTTAACCAGCTGACCACAATTTTATGATTAACACCAATAAAATCATTAGCTATCTTACTTCTATCCTAAGTTTTTAAATTAGCATATAGTCTTGATAACATACCAAAAGTCATTATTTCCGTTGCAACCCATATAGGTAAACTCCCATGATAATTATTTATATAGTGTTCTATAAATAATTCTCTTTTATTACTTTTCTTTTCTCTTTCTAACTCTTGTAAAAACTTCTTATGATATTTTCTATTTTTGTCAACCATTTTAAAATTATCCGCATACATATATCCATCAGGTCCATATTTATGACCTACAACATATGCTATACTTGTCCTCATAGAAATTTCTACAGTTTCAAGTGCATCCATTAAAATATTCCTCATTCTTTTATCAAAACTATATATGCCAAATATTGATTCTATAGTATATCCTTTCATATAATGCTCACCACATTTTATATGTAAAGCATACCCCGTAAGTCTATAATAATTAACCGTACTCAATATTTTTCTAGCTTTCTCTTTATCATTTATAATTATGTTTCTACTTCTAAGAATTTCAATCTGTTCGTCAAACGTTCTTGGTGGTTTTAAATTCACTTCATTTTTCATAGAAATTCTCCTATATGTAAAAAGCTCTGCCAGTTTCGCATTGTTAAGAGATTTGACAAGTTATGTTACTATTGCAGCATAACAATTTTGCAAATTGATATACTTATTTTTCATTTAAATATTTCAATTACGTTAAATTATATTCATATATCTCGATATATCTTTTTTTATCTTTTAGCACTCCTCTCAATTACTCCTCTAATTTCATCTTTTAAATTTTTTAAGTTCTAACGCAAGATCATTTTTTTGTTATCTTGTTTTAATCTGTTTTAATTTGTGATATTTTTTTGGAGGACATAAACCCAAAAAGAGCATTTTGGAATAAATTCCAAAATGCCCTTAAACGTTGATATTCATGGTGCCGGAGGCGGGAGTCGAACCCGCATGTTGTCACCAACGACGGATTTTGAATCCGTTGCGTCTGCCAATTCCACCACTTCGGCATATCTGTATCCGCTGTTAATTTCTATACTTTAGCGGTTAACATATAATATGATAACAGGTGCTAGCACATTTGTCAAGTTAGAATTTTTAAAAAAATAATAATTATTGTAAACAAAGTTCCTTACAAATTGAGTAAGCCATTTCACGTACCTTATAATTTTCATTATTGCAGGCATTTATAATAAGTGGTCTATAAGTTTCCTTATAGTTATTACGCATATAGCACAATACATCTACTTTCCATTTCCAAAGTTCTTCTGATGATAAATAGAAAAATTTTGGTTGGACTTTCTTACGATAAAAGTCTTCTTCCATATTTAAAATATTCTCTGGAGTTAATACAGAAGATAATTCTGCAAGGCCAGGAAATTCTTCTTCTTCCTTCCACTTTCCTTTGTTCATAGGACATACGTCCTGACAAATATCACAACCATAAATGCAATTTCCAAATGTTCTACTTAATGGTTCCTGGGGCAAATTACGCCCACCAAAGGTTGTCAAAAAAGAAATACATGTAGTTGGTGACATAGTATAGGGATCAGAAAGAGATTTTGTAGGACAGGATGCCATGCAGCGATTGCAGTTCTTTGGACACTGTAAAACATCATTTGTTTCCTTTAACTCCATTTCTCTGTCAGTTACCCAAGCTTCAAGATGAACCCATGAACCAGATTCTGTGTATAAGAAGTTATTTCTGCGAACAATACCAATTCCAGCTTGCAAAGCTGCCCAGCGCATTCCAACCACTCCAAATTTTTGATTTGTCTCTACCTTTAAACCAAGTTCCTGCATATATTTTTCCAATGCTCGATTATTCTGATATTCTTTTGTATTTTTATCAACACGTATATCAAATAAATATGACTTACCTATGTGTCCCTTTACTACCTCTGGAATTTTATATTTTCCATATTGTACCGCAAGTACTACTACAGACTTCGCCCATGGATATGTTGCCAATGTATTAACTAAACGCTGCTGATTTTGATAAAACATCTTTGATTTTGGAACTTTTTCAATACGTTCTTCAAATTTTTTAGCATATCCATCCATCAAACCAATCGGAATAATACCACATTTTTCGTAGCCCAGTTCGTAAGCCTTTTTTTGAATCATTTGTTCAATTATATTCATATTGACTACCACCTTTTATAAATTTGGCTTAATATATTTATTTTTTAACTTCATATTGTTAAATTATTTAAGCATTTTTTCACTACTATAGTTTATTAATCATTCTGATATTTGTTTAGCAATTTCAATCACTTCATCAATTAGCAAAGAGGATAACAAGGCCACATCTTCTGGATGTAGCTCTTTCACCACCGAAGGATCATACAACATATTAGAATTAGCCTCCAATTCATCATCTGCTAGCCATAAAACTAGAATTATTGGAATGTTCGGGAACACATCAATTTTTAAAGCTATATCTCCATATGATATCTTTTTTGCACCAAGAATATGTCCAACTTTTAAGAAAAGATCTCCTTTATGCCCAAAGAATTGTGATAATTTATTTGTAGTAATACCACCTGAAACATTATATAAAACAGCTCCATCTAATTCTCTGTATGGTACCCATTTATTTTGGTGGGTGGCTTTAGTACATCTGTGAAAATAACTAATTATCAACATTTTTTTCATTACATTATCTCTAAATAAATTTCTTTGTGTATCATTTTTTAATACAATTCTTCCCTGTGGATAAGAAATTATATATTCTCTGTTTAAATAAGTTAAAGTAAATTCCTTTTTTTCAAAATTATATTTAGCACCGCTTTTATTTGCCATTTCTTCTGGGTCATGCTTAGCAAATTCTATACAAAGATTTTCATAGCATAGATCATAATTGTTTTTATTATAATTTTGCATAATAATAATCTCCCGTTTTCATAATTACCTAGCTTTCATATATGCAGTTTGGTTTAAAAATTAACTTTTTTATCCCATTTAAAAACTTTAAACTTAAGTATATACCAGTTAGCGTGTATATACACGATAACTGGTAAAAAATTTAAGAAACTAAAGCCTCAATTTTAGAAAGTAATGTCGTAAAAGTGGATATATTATCTTTGCCAAGATACTCTTCTAAAAAACTTTGTGCCTTCTCCCAAAGTTCTTCTGAATATTTATAAGTTTCAATTCCTTTATCTGTTAATCTAAGTTGTCTATTTCTAGTTTTTTCTGTTGATATATCTTCTACAAATCCACTTTTTTCTAAAGGTTTAAGATTTCTCACAAGGGTAGTTCTATCTAATCTTATGACTACAGCTAAGTCACTTACACTTACTGGTCCTAATTGGTTTATATGTCTAAGTAATGCTAACTGGCTTATCTTCAAGTTACTTGGTACAAGAAATTCATCGTAAACTTTAGTCATTGCTTGTGAAGCCCTTCTAATATTAAGACAATTACACGGTGATGGTTTCTTCTCATAAATGTTTCTCTCCTATGTAAAGCAAATACACCCCTAGAAACATCAAACTCAATTTACTGGCCAGGAAGGCTCTCTTCCGCTTAACACTTCATCTATACCAATGGCTGGATGAAGAGACATCCTTATACCTGCTTCTTCTGTATGTGCTGCAGTATGAGGCGTTACAATTACATTTTCAAGTTTAAAAAGAGGATTATCTTTCGATGGTTCTTCTCCTTTAAATACATCAATAGCAGCTCCAGCAATTTTATTTTGCAAAAGTGCTTCAAGCAAGGCATCTTCATCAACTACTTCTCCCCGTGCCGTATTTATAAGAAATGCTTCAGGCTTCATAATAGACAGCTCCCTTTTTCCTATCATACCCTTTGTTTTCTCTGTAAGTGGAACATGCAAGCTTACAAAATCAGAATTTTTAAGTACATAATCTAAATCTCCAGTAAGTTTTATATTATCGATTTGATTTGCAGCTATATTTCGCTTGAATCCTATAACTTTCATGCCAAATCCCTTTGAAGCCTTTAAAGCAACAAGCTCTCCTATACTTCCAACTCCTATAATTCCTAGGGTTTTACCTTCAAGATCCATTCCAAAACTTTTTCTTATTTGAAAATTCCCATCTCTAAGTTCTCTATCATAAATAAGTAATCTTTTAGCAAGTAATAGTATAAGGCCCATAGTATACTCAGCCACACTATTCTTATTGGATTCAGGAGAATTGGTGACTCTTATTCCAAGACTTGATGCAGCTTCAACATCTATATTATCTACTCCCACACCAAACTTAGATATGACTTTCAACTTTGTTCCTGATTTCATAATTTTTTCAGTAATATTTGCCATTCTAACTAATATTGCATCACAGTCCTTTACTTCCTCTACCAAAACATTTTCTGAAATATCAGAAGCCATCTTTAATTCATAACCATGACTTCTAAGATACTCCTTGCCTTCTTCATATATATTTTCCGTAATCAAAACTTTATAACTCATACTAAATCACCCCTTCATATATAATCCCCTTAATTTTTTACTATAGTAAAGCCTTAATGCAGTTATCAAAACTCCAAATAAGCACATAATACCAACACTTATATATACTGATCTCATGCCATAAATAAAAACATCATCTCTGCCTTTTATGTAATCCACCACTCTGTACCCAATTTTATGACTCATTCTATTGTAAAGTAATAACGTGGAAAGAGATGTACCTAGAACAAATCCTAAGTTTCTAATAAGGGCATTTACACTTCCTGCTATTCCAAGCTTATCTCTACTAACAGTAGACATAACTAGCGAATTATTAGGAGATTGAAACATTCCATTTCCTAGAGTCATAATTACTATATAACCTATAATCAAAAGTACAGAAGACCTTTCATTTAAACTAGATAAGAAAAACAACCCTAAACTCGTAAAACTAAGTCCAAATAAGGTAAGTATCTCGGATCCAATTTTATCTGACATATATCCACTAAAAGGAGCCACTACAGATAAAACAATAGGAGATACCATCATGAGCATTCCAGATGCTGCCGGTGAAAATTTCAATGTATCCTGAAAGTAAAAAGGAAGTATTATATTTGATGCACTAATTGCAATAAATGAAATAAAAGCACATATTATACTTATTGAAAATAAACTGTTTTTAAAAATACTCAATTGCAAAATTGGCATGCTTATTTTATGTTCTAATATAATAAACAATACAAAAGTTATAAATGAAATTACAAAAGCTAAAATTATAAATATATTGTCATAACCCTTTACCTGGCCTTGTCCCAATGCTCCAAACAGCGAAACTGTAGTTACTACAAATAGTAAAGCTCCTTTTATATCTAGTTTTTCATCAGAAGTAGTATGTGCTTTAGGAAATATCTTTAATGTAAGTATAAATACAATTATTCCTATTGGTATGTTTATTAAAAATATATATTCCCAGCTTATAGCGGAAACAATAATGCCCCCAATTGGAGGACCTGCCATAGAACCCAATGCCACAAATGTACCTAAAACTCCAAGTGCCCTCCCCCTCTCATTAGCCGGAAAAACGTGAGTTATGATTCCTTGATTAGTAGCCATGGTAGCTGATGCTCCTACTGCCTGTATAACTCTTGCTGTTACAAGTAAGGGCAGTGAACTTGTGAGCCCACACAGCAGTGAACCCATTGTAAAAAGAACGACTCCAAATTTAAAAACTTTTGTCTTTCCTATCATGTCTCCAAGCCTTCCAAATATTAAAATAGTTGCTGCAACAGTTATTAAAAAACTGGTAACAACCCATGTAATACCTGACATTCCTACATTTAATTTAGATGCCATATCCGGCAGTGCTACATTTACAATGCTGCCGTCAAGTGTTGACATAAATGTAGCAGAAACAACTGTAATCAGAATCAGCCACTTTTTTTTATTCATTTCACTTTCAATTTTTTTCAACCTTCACTCATCCTCTCACAAATGCTTTTTCATTTTTTAAATCCTTCAAGTTTTTTATCCGATGACTACCTGATCTAATACTCTCACGCACTCTGTGAAAGCGACTATCACCAAATCAAAGATTTGGGATATCTACTTTTCTCCAAGTGTACGTTGCGAGCAGCTACGTCTCTGGATAACAATTTTTTCTAAAAGATAACGCCTTCTAAGTGCTGAAACACTAAGAATCCTGTTAATAAGCATCAGGTGGAATCAAAACTCCATCTGATGCCAAAAACTCTGTTTATAAAAATAAGCCTGTATACATCTATATATGTTATTAGTTAGTTTGTTCAAAGTTAACGCCTTATTATTCATAGTCAATAAGTTTTTACTTTCACTATCTGTTGTTTTTTACATTTCCTTATGATACTTAGAAAAAGACACCATATAGGATGCAAAAATAACCAAATATGCTGCAATTGCAAGGAAAATTGTAAGTAAATTAACTCTCAAAAAAACGTATGAAATTACAAGAATACCAAATACTATTTCCATAATATCAAAAGCCTTTGCCTTAGCTCTATTTTCAATAGCAATGTTCCGTTCATCTTTATCTTTTTCTTTCACAAGAAATTTATGATATATGCCATTAGTAATTGAAGCTACCGCCATTGCCATAAGAATTAAAGGTATGGTTTTAGACGTATATCCACCTACAAAAAACATACCGATTGCTGAACTAATTAGCATTACAACTACTGCCACGATAAATACATAATTAAAAGTTTTCATTTTCTGAACTCTCCTCATAAATAAATATTTCTTCAATACTCACATTAAAAAATTTAGAAATCTTAAAAGCTAGCAATATAGATGGATTATAGCGTCCATTTTCAAGGGATCCAATTGTTTGTCTTGATACCTCCAGTTTTTGTGCTAGCTCCTCTTGTGTGATGCCATGTTGTTTTCTAATTTTTTCAAGCCTGTTTTTCAAATTAATGCCTCCAATCACAATGAAAAGTGACTTTGTAATATTAGAATATTACTGTTTTTTTGCAATGTCAAGTTTGCTTTCCATCGTTGTTATAAACAGAGTTCTTGGCATAAGGTTGAGTTTTGACTCCAACTTATGCTTAGAAATCGTTATCCAGGCGCCTAGCAGTGCTTATCCCACCACTTTGATAGAAAAGCGACTATACCAAATCTTTGATTTGGTATAGTCGCTTTCACTGTGCGCGATGGGGCGTGTTAGCAATGGTAGCGATCGGATAAAAAAAGGGTTTTAAAAAATCAAACCCTTTCGTAGATACCATCTTAGCAAAAATAGCCATAAGATAATTTTAAAAACCACACCAAACAAATTAAATTATTGACAATTCTAGTTAATGTCCCCTGTGCTTCATTAATTTTTTCTGCTGCCTTAATTTAAATTTTTTCTCTTTTTCTTCTTCCTTTTTTTCTCTTGAGACCTTTTTTATTTTTAGTTTAAAATCTTCATATTGCTGCTTCATGGCAATTTGGGCTTTTGTACCTATACCATTGTCTTTAGTCTCTTTTTTAATTTTTCTCTGAAGTCTTTTAGGATTTATCTTTTTATCAATGCTTTTATCAGAATAATTGATATCCAACGGTTTACTAAACTTTAAATCATTAAAATTTTTTAGTATATAGTCGTATACTTCATAGTCTTTTGGTTCAGCACCAAATACAACCCTTGAAAGATATATTGTATCAGAATCCCACCTTTTAAACACGCCAACCCAAAATGGCTCTTCAAAAAATACTGTTAGCTTAATATTAGCTGTCATTTTATATTCCTCCTGTTTAACAAATAAAAAATCTAGAGAATGGACAACCCCAGGAGGGCAGGTTACTGCTAACTTATAAAGTACAAGCCAAGTTTTGGACTACCAACCAAAACTGTGTTTTTATCTCTATTAACATAATAGCAAAAATCATCTAAAATGCAATGTTTTTTCAAAACCTAAACTTTACCAGGTTTAAAAATTCTATAGTACACAGAAATTAATGCTATGTATATGTAAAACAATATTTGTATTATAAATACATAAGTTATTTTTATACCACCTGCAAAACCTATTATATAGGTTAAAAATGTAGCTCCCAAGTTATTGAAAATCATAGTAACAGCAGATGCAGAAGGTATATTTTTTTCAGTAACATGCTGCACAATATATCCTTGCAGTGCAGGATACATAATTGATATTGATATTCCTATAATTGCAAATCCTGTTAAAGCTTGAAGCTTACTTTTTCCAAATAGTAAAATAATAATTCCTAAAATTGATATTAAAGGTGATATGGAAAGGAATCTAAGTTGTCCAACCCTTTCTAAAAATTTATCTCCTAAACTCCTTCCTATAGTAAACAAGATCCAAAAGCTTAAAAGTATATTTGGTACTTCGATTTTACTAATTCCATAATATTTTTCAAGAAAAGTTCCTGTCCAATTTGTAGTTGAGATCTCCGCTCCGACATAGAAAAATACCGCAATACAAAGCAATAAAATCATAGGGTTTTTTAATATAGAAAAAGAAGTGTTACATTTAGAATTACTTTTATAAAATGTCCTTCTATCCATTTTTGACACAAGAATAATATAAAAAGATATAAGTAATATATGAATAATATATGTGTAATTAAATTTTATACCCATCTTTAATATAAATCTGTCTATTGGCAAAATTAAAATTCCACCTAATCCAAAGCATGCATTTGCAAAACTAAATTTTTGATATTTTTGTGGAAGAAGTGAAAGCATCGTACTCAAATACAAGCATGCCATCCCGGTTGCCAATCCTGCCATAAAATATCCAGTTAAAATAACATAAAATGATTTGGAAAATACAATTATAAGACTTGCAAAAATTTCAAATACAATTCCCAGATACAGTCCATTTTTAATTCCCAGCCACGGCATAAGTTTTGCCCCTACAATATTTGTTATAAGTGCGGCACAATATACTACTGATGGTATAAATGCAATGACATATGATGACACATTATACGTACTTTTTATAGTTGTTATAAAAGGTGATAATGTATTAGAAAACAGTGACAATAAAAAATATCCTATAAAAATAGTTACCATAGCTTTAAAGTTTTTTTCCATTAAATTTCTCCTACAAAAAATTTTTGAATTAGTTTTACTTTCCACCTTGTTTTTCAAAACATAAATCCAATTATTATACAAAGTTCATTATAGTATATAAAATTAACTTTTAAAACGAGATCTTTTTATAATTCTATTTGATACTGACTTTTCATATACATCCCTTTCTGGATTATAACATTTTTCTTATAATATAATAAGGGCATGAAAGTTTCCTGCTTACTTTCATGCCCTTATTATATTAAGGCCTACATTTTAAATTTCCAAAACACCTATTACATCTTCAACTTCTTCTAAAATATTGCCTTCATGTATTTGATTATTTATATACTCAATATAAGGATATAAATGCTCATCATCTTCTATCTTAGGAACAACTTTTCTAATCAAATCATACACCGATTTTGTTGCCGTAGACATCTTTAGTGGTTTTAGAAACTCAACAGCTTGAAGTGCATTTAATAACTCAATGGATAATATGTTTTCCAATAATCCCACACACTTATACGCTTTCCTTGAAGCATTGTAACCCATGCTCACATAATCTTCTTGATTTGCACATGTTGGAGTGTTATCAATACTTGCTGGTGTTGACAATATACGCATCTCCCCTAAAAGTCCTGCAGCCGTATATTGTGGAATCATAAAACCATTATTAAGTCCAGTCTTCTCAATTAAAAATGCCGGCAATTCGCTTATATGATGATTTACAAGCCTATCTATTCTTCTTTCTGACATTTTGGCAATGCTTGTCATAGCAATGCATGAGGAATCTGCTTCAATTCCAACATATGATCCATCTGCATTACAACCCATAAGTGCAACACCATCATCTTTAATTGGATATATAACAGGATTATCACAGCAGGAATTGATTTCAGTAATTATTGTTTTTGCAGCATCTTTTAGAGTTTTTTTAGCTGCTCCATGCAGCTGAGGTATACATCTTAAAGAAAGCGCATCCTGAAGTCTATAATCTTTATATTTTATGGCAATTTCACTATCTTCAAGTATCCTTAGAATATTCCTAGCTGTCATATTCTGTTCCTCATGGGGTCTTACAGACTGCAGTCTAGGGTCAAATGCTCTTGTAGTTCCCCTTAAAGCCTCAAGGCTTATTGCTCCGATAATATCTGCAGTTTTTGCAGCCTTTATTCCATCGTATATTGCCAATGCAGCTAGGGCAGTAACCGAAGTAGTTCCGGAAACCAAAGCAAGTCCTTCCTTACAACCTAATTCAACTGGTTTTATCCCTTCCAATTGTAATGCCTCATAACCATCTATTAGTTTGCCATTATAAAAAGCCTTACCTTCACCTATAAGAACTAAGCTGATATGTGCTTCTACTGAAAGATATCCTACTGACCCATGACAGGGCGCAAATGGAACTATATTACTATTTAAAATGCTAGCTATAGTTTCAATAGTATCCAGTTTTACTCCTGAATAACCTTGTCCCATATTCAAAATCATCATTAATAGAATTGCCCTAACACACTCCCCTTCTAATGCTTCCCCTATTGAACAAGCATGGGATCTCAGTATATTTTTCTGAAGAATAATTGCATCTTCAGGCTCAATAATCTTATCACAGTTATCACCAAATCCTGTAGTTAAACCATATATAACTCTTTTCTCCTTTAAAAATTTCTCTACCAGTCCTCTCGATTTAGTAACTCTTTCTCTAAAAGCATCTGATAATATAACTGTTGCCTTATACCTTGATATTGCTATAAACTCCTCAAGAGTAATATCTTTACATCCTATAACTACCTGCTTTAACTTTTTTGCATATTGAATACAGTCTTTCTCATCTTCATATTCCAATAGTATCACCTCTTCATCTTAGTTACATACTCCTATGTGATCCACATCCATCAGCTGCAATAGGCATATATCGAACCTTATTGCCTTCTGCCACATCACCATAAAGAGCAACCCAATATGGTCTAAAAACACTTTCTATTTTTAAAACTTTGAATTCTGGTATTCCTCCGACATGCCTGTGCACAACTTTTAATGCAAGCTTTCTTGCTTTTAATATAAGATAATCATCATCTTTATCAGACAGTTGAATAGTATTACTATCAACTTCCTTTAATTCAATTATGTCAGGCATACTATCTACCCATGAAACAGATCCTGTTGATCCATTGGCAAGCAAAGTAATTGTTTGTTTTTTTTCATGAGCTTTTTTTGATACCATTCTTTCAATAACTGTTGGTTTATGGATAATTTCAAGGGTCACAAGTTTAAATTCAACAAAATGTTTTCTAACCTCAGAAAGCTTTTTATTTAAAAATATAACTTTCCATAAAACTCCTCCCATAGCTTGAGCTCTTTTCTCTGCTTCTTGTTTTTCAACTTTAATAGGGAATGCTCTTATATCCATAATATCTACTCCTAATAAAAATTTATTTTTCCTTATTGCCTTTAGACTTTCTAGAAAATTTAAATATTATTCCAAGATAATTTATAAAAATTAAAGTTACAGCAATCATAATCCCATAGGGAATTAACCTTCCCACTATAAAGTCATTATGAGCTGAAATTGCATAATAAATTACCCCTACTACTATAAAATAAAGCAATACAAGAAACCCATCAATTCCAAACCAGGAAATTTCAAGTTTATCATTTTTCTTTGACATTATACTACCTCCTTAGCTACTTTTTCAGGAATAGACTTACCAAACTTATTGCCTAAAATCCATGCTATTAAAGACAATGGCAGTGCAACAACAAGTGCTTCCACATTGAAAGCCTTAATAGGAAATAACTTAAAATATGCAAATGCAAATCCCCCTACAAGTATCCCAAGATAACCTCCTAATGCCGTTTTCTTACCTTTCCAAACAAGTCCACCAACTATTGGGACAAATCCTGCTGCCATCCAGATACTGCTTACAAATATAAATGCATCTTGTGCTGTAGTAAATTTAAATGCAATTGACAATGCTGCTACTGATTCTATTATTATACCTATTCTTGTAAGTAGAACCAGTTTGTCCTGCGTAACATTTCCTTTAATCCTACCGTATATATCATTTGCAAGAGTTGCTCCACCTGAAAGGTAATATCCATCTAATGCAGAAATTATTGAACCTGCAAGACCAATTATAAATAATGCCCTTACTCCTTGAGGTAAACTTCCTAATACAAGTTTTATATATCCTTCTCCAGGTACCATATTTGGATACCTTACCTTAACAATGAGTCCTGTAAGAGTTAATACAATATCAAAACAAACCCACAAAACAAAGCATGATAGAAGTGCACGTCTTCCTGATTTTGGTGAATCTGATGCAGAAAATCTTTGGTAAAATGTTGGATCGGCATAAACTCCAAATGAAAGTACACAGAGCATTAAAGCTTTCATAGGCGTAAGTCCACCTAATGGATCCATTAACGCTGGAGTTTTAGATAATGCATGCTGAAGTCCAGCCCATCCGCCAACACTATCCCATTGTCCAGGCAGCACCATTGTAAGTCCAAAACACATACACCAAAACATTAACATATCAGTAACTGCAACTCCCATAAGTCCCCCTAAAACTGCAATTACAATAACCATTACAATACATACTATACCTGCCGTAAAATTATTAATTCCCCAGGCAACCTTTCCTATAAACCCAAATGACGTTAACTGACCTATTTGAGTGCAGTACGTAAGCATTAATATAGCACCAAGGACTGCAACTCCCTTGCCATATGCACTCTCCAATAAATCTGGAACTGTAATGTCTGTTCTAATATGTATTTTAGGTCCTACCCAAAGTGCTAATGGCATACGTCCTAAATGGGAGGTAACACACCAAATAACCCAAACAGATAATCCATACATTGCTGAATACTCAACTGTTCCAATTGTTCCAACTCCACCATACCAAGTTGCAACTAGTGCTCCAACAGTAAGAGACCATGGAAGACTCCTATTACCTAGATAAAAACTCTCCATATCTTTTACTGCCCTTGAAAAATACCAGCCAATAAAAATTAGTAGAATTGAGCATAAAATGATAACTACATTGTCAAAGCTTGATAATAACATAATCCAACACCTACCTTATTTTATATTTTGTATCTAATTAATAAAATAATTTATAGCAAAAGTCATGCCAGCTTCAGTATTGTGTGAATATATTAAAAATGCTGAAAATATCAGGTTTTATTCTAGCTTATTGCATTTTCATATCCTATGATTTTAAAAAAGATGCATAATGATTTTGCAAAAGTGCAAAATCATTATGCATCTATAATCCATATTTTTTCATTCTATATTGCAGACTTTGTCTCTTCATTCCCAAGTATTTTGCTGTATTTGTCACATTATTCTTATTTTTTCTAAGAGCAGTTTTTATTACTTCTCTCTCATATTCATTAAGTATCTGTTCCAGTGTTTTATGCTGCAAACCTTTTTTGCAGTCCCTGTTAGCTTTCTTTTTCATATATTGGGGTAAATCACTTATATATATAGTATCCTCAGTTATAGTGTTAAATATATATTCAATACAATGCTGCAGCTCCCTTACGTTTCCCGGCCAATCATATTCTTTAAATACTTTGATAACTTCATCTGACATTACATTTATATTTTTTGAATAATTACGGCATAATTTTTTCATAAATAATTGTGCCAGTAGTTCAATATCTTTTTTTCTTTCCCGAAGTGGAGGAATGTTAATCGTTATTGTACTTATTCTATAATATAAATCACTTCTCATCTTGCCATTTTTAATCAATGAAAATGGTTTTTCATTGGTAGATGAAATGATCCTTACATTACTTTCAATATCTTTGCTTCCTCCTACCCTTCTAAAACTTTTCTCCTGCAAAACCCTAAGAAGTTTAGACTGCATTTGAAGACTCATTGAATTAATTTCATCTAAAAATAATGTACCGCCCTCAGCCTGTTCAAATAGTCCCTTCTTATCATAACTTCCAGTAAAGGCTCCCTTTTCTGTACCAAACAATATACCCTCTACTAAATTTTCAGGAATAGCAGCACAGTTTACTGCAATGAATTCCTTATATTTTCTTTTACTTGCAGAATGAATACTCTGTGCAAACAATTCCTTGCCAGTACCAGTCTCCCCATATATAAGTACAGAACAATCTCTTTCAGCAACATTACATGCTAAATTAATTGCTTCAAGAAAATTTTCATCTTTTCCAATTATATCATCAAAATTATAATATTTTAATGCATAGTACTTTTTTGGCGACTTTAAATATTTATTACTTTTTTTAGTATCTATAAAATTCTTAAAAATTGCAGCTTTCTCCCTATACTTTTGGAAAACTGACACATCTTGTACTAACCCAACAGCTCCAATTAAATTACTTCCTAGAAATAAAGGATAACCTGAATTCATTGTTGAAATTATTTCACCTTTATTATTCTTAAAATTATCACATCTATCTACTATAGCTTCTCCCTTTTTCATTGTATTTAAAATCGTACTATAATCTTCCTCTAAACTATAAATATCCAATAAATGCTTTCCAATTATATTTCTTCTATCCATCTTTTCAATTTTCTCATTAAATTTATTGCAAAATACAAGATGTGCATTCTTATCATATATCTGCATTCCTTCTGATAAGCAGTCAAAAGCCGCCCTATATAGATCTTCATCACTTTCTGCCTGAGTTATGTATAAAATGTATCCTTTGCCTGTAAAATTCTCGGTTTTAAAATATCTAAGAAATAGCTCCCCCCATTTTATATAACCACTATCTATTTTCAAATCTACATCTAAAAAACTAGTGATTTCATTTCCTATATATTTTTTTAAAATATATATCCTCTTATCTGTTCTCGTTAAATCTCCAAATTTGACATGTCTTAGAACATTATCATTATCAATAAATAACATAATATCAATGGAAATCATACCTTTACCCCCTTAAAGTTGATTTCATATTTAGTAATTCTAAAAATCAATAATTATTGCATTTTTAGTTAAATGCATATTGTCTTCAATTTTTATATGATTATATCATTTTTACTAATATAAAACCACTTTAAGACACATTATTTATAGTTTGTAATTCATATTTTTTAAATATGCCTCTAGATTAATAATAATTTCATAAAATTATAAAGTAAATTTTGTCAAATTATTAACAAAATTTTATAAAGTCCTTGTATACCTTTTCATAATATCGTATTCTATTAACAAATATAAAATAATCATTCTTACCTAAAAAGCGCGCACATACTGTAAAATGTTGTAATTGATAACATTTTACAATATAAATGAAAATAACCAATTGAATTTTTACAGATACCTTCTGCCTTTAAATTGCATAAAATATTATAGTACTTTATTCAAAAGCATTTTTAGCAATATTTCTAGCATTAAAAGCAATAAAAAGTGTAAAATTCTAAACTATAATATAATAAAGCTATAATAAAAAAATCTGATTTAATAAATTATAATTCATAGGAGACCTTAAAAATGAATAAATTAATAGTTGCTAAATTTGGAGGAAGCTCACTAGCTAATGATAAACAATTTAAAAAAGTAAAGGAAATCGTTTTGCAAGATAAAAGGAGACGATATATCATAGTTTCTGCTCCAGGAAAAACTTTTGAAAAAGATTATAAAGTCACAGATCTTCTATATAAATGCTATTGTTGTGTTGACAATAAAAATCTATTTGAAAATTATTTCAATATAATCGAAGGAAAATATGTTTCTATATGTAATAATTTAAAATTAGATTTAGATATAAAAAAATTCTTATATGGTATAAAAAATGATTTTTTTAACGGTGCCTCTAAGGACTATATTTTAAGCCGTGGAGAATATCTGAATGGTTTAATTTTTTCAAAATTTATGAATTTTACGTTTATAGATCCTTCAGATATAATCTCATTTAAACAAAATGGCCAGTTAGATAAAGAAGCTACTAAAATGTTAATTTTGAGTAAACTTTCCCATATAGAAAAAGCTGTAATACCCGGTTTTTATGGTTCTAATAAAGATGGATCGATTAAAACTTTTCCAAGAGGAGGATCAGACATAACTGGTTCCATAATATCAAGTGTTATGAATGCTTCTATATATGAAAACTGGACTGATGTATCCGGCGTGTTAATGGCAAATCCAAAGATTGTAAAAGACCCTAAAAATATAAGAAACATGACATATAAAGAAATAAAAAATCTTTCTCATATGGGAGCAAATGTTCTTAATGAAGATTCAATTATTCCAGCTGAGGAAAGTAAAATTCCAATAAATATAAGAAACACCAATAATCCAGACGACATTGGTACTCTTATATCTGATAATTTACCCGATGAAGATTATAAAAATACTATTGCTGGAATATCCGGCAAAGAAAATTTTTCAATAGTAACATTGGAAAAGCTCAATTTGATAAATGATGGTTTGCATAATCTATTTTCCATTATAAACACTAATAATATTTCTATAGAACATTTATCTTTTAATTCAGATTCTGTATCATTAATTGTACCAGATTTCCAATTACGTAAATGTGAAAGTTCTTTTATTAGTAAAATAGAAACTCAGATTAATCCAGGTTCCATAACTATAAATCATAATATATCTTTAGTCGGAATAATTATAAGAAATATAAATAAATTTAGGCAAATTATCCATAGGATTTTTCAAAATTTATCTAACCAAAATGTTAAAATAAAAATAATTATACAGCCATCTTGTGAATCCAATATTATTTTTGGAGTAGAGGACGCTGATCTTTCTAAGACAATTAAACTAATTTATGAATCAATTAATAATCCTGTATTAATTGAAAAGTCAAATACGGAAAATGAATCCCTTCCTATTTATTTTAATGTATTAAGTAAATAAATTTTTCAAACTTATTCAAAGCATGTACTCATTCTAATACTAAAAAGTTACCTGTACTGATAATACACTTAGAGGACTTGATTAGTTTGCAAAACAATTTTTGTAAACTAATCAAGTCCTCATATCTTACCACACAAATGGAAATAAACAATACGTACGCTTACAGTAATCTTCAAATTCTTTTTTAAATTGTTCCCTTAATGCCTTTTCTTCAACTTTTATTCTAATCCCATAACATAATACACAAATGGCTAAAACAACTATAGGTGCCAATATATTTCTCAATGAAAATGCTATTCCCAAAAGACTTAGTATACTTCCTGTATAAGCAGGATTTCTTACATATCGATAAAACCCTTTTTGTATTAAATGTTGGTCAGATGTTGTTTGTACTGATAATGTAAATGCTTTTTTTAATGTCCACACAGAATAAGCCCTGATTATAGTACCTGCTATTATTAGGAAAATACCTAAATAATAAAATATGTGTGGGAATACAAGATTTCTTATAAATTCACTTACTTCTGAACCTGTGAAATAATAGCTTACATAAATACTTAACCAATATCCTAAAACTATTAACCAAATTGAACCTCTATCAGATTTTTTCCTATTTTTTTTATTTCCACTTGAAGCAAATATCCATATTATAAATTCACATAGAAACATAAATCCAATTGCAAAAATATATATATTATATTCAAACATATTTGAAAATTTTGCGAAGTCACTAATATCCAAGCCTTTCCACCTCCAACATTTTATTTAATCCCTTTTCTTTATTTTCCATATTCATCACTTGCTTGAAATATCTATATCACCTGATACTGTACCTACATTTATTGTCTTATATGGTCCATTTCCTACTTGTGCAGATGCTTTGCTTTTTCTACTATTTTCATAGGTTAATGGAAAATCTCCTTTTATATCTCCAGAAGTACACTTTCCTTCAAATTTAAAACTCAAATTTTGAGGAAGTACCATCTTCACATCTCCAGAAGTAGAACTTGCCTTAGCATACTCATCAATGGACTTGTAATTCATTTTTATATCTCCTGATACAATTTTTGCATTTCCAGAGCCTGAAATAGACTTTACGAATATATCCCCTGATATAGCTTGTATATTATAATATTTAGAATCCAGGCTAGTTATACCTATATCTCCTGAATTTGTTTTTATATCGACATTATTTGCAGTAATACTACCATCCATCTTAAAATCTCCAGAACTTTGTATACAATTTATATCATTCAATTTCATGTCAGAGTTAAATAAGATATCTCCTGAAGTTGTACTTATATCTAAATCTTTAGCATAGCTTTTAGGTACATACAATTCTATTTTCTCATTTGTATTGAATCCATCGAATATATTAATAAATTTATTGTGAAAAACTTTATTTTCATCTCTCCTTCTAATTTCAATGTCATTTCCCTGTTTTTCTATTACAAACTTATCTCCATCTTTTAACTTTCTAGATGCACTTTGTACAACTTTTAAGTTTGATTCATCTGTTGCCTGTACAATCACATCTCCTCTAAAAAATCTCAAGCTTATCTTACTACAATTATTTACAGATGTGCTTTCACTTTTCTGTACAACATACCTAGCACCTGTTATTTTATTTCCATATTCAAATATTGGGAAACCCTCTCCGTGAGAAAATCCATATATTAAGAAAGATATGCCTGCTGCTGCAATGACAGCCCACATTACAATTAATACTTTTATTAGGCTTCTATTTCTATTCATATTTCTACTCCTTCAACTTAAAGCTCAAAGTTATAATTTTTTCTACGGCAGCACCTATTATAAATATAACCCAGGAATATCCCCAAGCATCAAAAACAAAACTCAATATAAAATATAGGGCAACTATAATTAGCCATGCTATAGATTTAATTGATTTAATAATTTCCATTTGGCTGTCATTAGAAGATTTCCACTGTTTGAATTCTTCCACGATAGTATCATCTCCTTTTACATATTTAGGCTTTGAAGCATGATTGTAGACTATAAGACATGTTGCAATAGCATCTATTGTAAGCATAAGACTTACGGATACAACATTATTTACCATAAAAACTTGATTTAACAGCATTAAAAGCACTACACTCATAATATATAATCCTACAGACACAGACAATACAAGTGCATTTTTCCTGCGATATTTTTGCTCCTCATCATAATCAAACATATTTTTATCTTTTAACCCCTCTAAGAGTTCATCCACATCACCTATACTTGAAATAGCTATTTTAAAGGCTTCTTCTTCACCTTTTCCTGAAGATACCAAATCATCATATTTATCTATAAGATTAGCTAAAAGCTCTTCTTTAAGCTCTGTTGCTCTATGAGTTTTAGGTGCATTTTCAAATAATTCTTCTACACTATTTCTCAATCTTTCATGCATTTTCATTACCTCCATTAATTAACTTATCTATTAATTCCTTTGATTCATTCCAATCTAGCCTATTTTGATTTAGTACTTCTTTTCCCAATTCTGTTATAGAATAATATCTCCTTCTTGCTCCTGTATTTTGATCTCCCCAATAAGAAGTTATAAGAGAAGCTTTTTCCAGCCTTCTGAAAGCAGAATAAAGAGTTGCTTCTTTAAGTTCATATTTATTATCCGTCTTTTCCTTTATAAATTTATTGATTTCATAACCATAGCTGTCCTTTTCAATTAAGTGCGCCAAAATTATGGTTTCTGTATGCCCCCTTATAACATCTGAAGTTATAGACATCTACTCACTCCTTACAACATATTAAATTGTAAACTAAATTACTTTAATAATTTAGTTATATTATATAAAAGCATACCTCACCTGTCAAGGTATATTTTATTTGGACATATATATAATGTGAATATATGTCCAAATAAAAAAGCAGCAGCTGCATAATGAAGTTTTCTTCATTATGCAGCTGCTGTTTAAAAAACTATTTTGAAAGTATTTTATCCACTAATCCATAATCTAAAGCTTCTTTAGCTGACATAAAATAATCTCTCTCAACGTCCTTTTCTATCTTTTCAATAGGTTTACCTGTCATTTCACTGTATAATCTATTCATCTTTTTCTTTATTCCTAAAAGCCATTTTGTGTGAATTTCTATGTCTGTGGCCTGACCCTGCATTCCACCGTATACAGAGGGCTGATGTATTAAAATTTCACTGTTTGGGAGAGCAAATCTCTTTCCTTTTGCCCCTGCTGCAAGCAAAAATGAGCCCATGCTGGCAGCCATACCAACACATATTGTGGATACATCGGATCTTATATACTGCATTGTATCATATATTGCCATTCCAGCAGTAATAGATCCTCCTGGACTATTTATATAAAAATTGATATCACTGTCAGGATTATCTGATTCCAAAAATAAAAGCTGTGCCACAATTGAACTTGCAGCTTCATCTGTTACCTGACCATTTAACATTACTATCCTATCTTTTAAAAGCCTTGAAAATATATCGTAAGAACGTTCTCCTGCATTTGTATGATCAATTACTACTGGTACATAACTCATTATTCAAATCACCTCGTAAAAATATTGTCTTAATAAACAAAGTTCTTGGCATCAGATGGAGTTTTAACTCCACCTGATGCTTAGAAATCGTTATCCAGGGACGTAGCTGCTCTAATACTCCCACTTGGAGATGGAGTATTAGAGCAGGTAGTCATCGGATAAATATTAAGCTGCCATAGAAATACTACTTGCAGTTCTATTTCTTCTGAATTCCCTTGGAGGCATTCCATAAAGTTTTTTGAAGGCCTTTGTAAAAGATTCCTGAGAACTAAACTGATACTTTAATGCTATATCTACAATTTTATTACGTGTATTTAAAAGCTCATTTGCAGCTTCTTTAAGTCTTCTCCTTCTTATATATTCAGCTACAGGTTCTCCAACAACAGAATGAAAAATTCTATGAAAATGATATTTTGACAGGAAGACTTTGTGAGCAATATCTTCAAGTTCTATTTTATTTTCTAAATTATGCTCTATATATTCAATAGACTTCCTAATACAAGCATTGTAATTCATTTTAGAATACCTACCTCCTTAAACCTTTTCCTATATTATATATTAACCTTTGATGTAAATCCTGTCTTTTTTTGCTCATTTATCCCATCGGTACCATTGCTAACAGTAAGTTTAGATGAATTATTCTTTAACTTAATATACATTTTAAAAATATTATCATTTTCTTCCGCCCAAACTTCTCCACCGTGCAGATCCACAATATTTTTAACTATGGCAAGCCCTAAACCAGAGTTGTTTTTATGAGAATTTCTAGACTTATCCCCCATATAGAATCTATCAAATATTTTATTCATATCTTCAGAGGACAACTCTCTACTTGATAAGTTTTGGAAACTAATTATAGTGTCATTTACATTATGGACAATATCTATATAAACTTCACTATTTTTTACACTGTACTTTATAGCATTTGATAAAATATTTTGAAATACCCTGCTGATGAGATATGGATCAATATTTAAATTCAACTTTGTAATACTATACTTTTTTACAAAACTTATTTGAGACTTGCTGGCAATTATAGAAAGCTCCCCTATGATTTGTTCTATAATTTCAATTATATTAACATTACATATTTCAAGACTTATTGCTCCACTTTCCAGTTTTGAATATTCAAATAAGTTCTCTATTAAAACTTTTAGTTTTTCCGCTCTCTCCATAGATTTTTTGCTGTATACCTCCTTATCTTCTATAGAAACATTCTTATCATTTATCAAATACAAATACCCCATTAATGAGGCAAGAGGTGTCCTCAAATCGTGTGATATATTGGTTATAAGCTCATCTTTAAACTTTTGGACAGACTTTTCACGATTTATCATATTATTTAAATTAAGTGACATGCTATTTATCTCATCTGCCAACGTTCCAAGTTCATCTGTGCCCTTTTTCTCCAACCTATAATTTAAATCCTCATGGGAAATTTTCACTATTCCATTACAGATGTACTTTATATACCTGGTCTTTCTATATGAAACTAAATATACAACTGCCAGTGAAATAATTATTGGAATTAGTATCATTGACGTATACCTAAAAATATTATGATACATACCTGTGCCTTTCCATGTAACAAGTATGTATTTAGTACCTGATATATTTATATTATACACCTGATATACTACATCTCCATCCCTTGGAGTAGTAGTAAGTATAATATTTTTTATATTATTCAGATCAATATACTTGCCTTCTACTTCACTTGATTTAAAAATTATACAGCCTTTGGTATCTGTAATAGCTATATTTACATTGTTTTCGTCAGCCAAATTATTTATATAACTTTGAACTTCAGTATTTGTAGATTGCACATATCTATTTACCTGAACATAAATGTCATTTGATGCATTTTCAATATTTTGAGGGTTATTTGTATCCTGCATTATAACACTAAGAGCACTAGTTATACCAATTATAAGTATAACAAAGCTAAGTATATTTATAATCAAAAATTCCCTTGATATGCTCTTAAATGCAAGCTTCTTTATTTTATTTATCAATTTTATAACCTACCCCCCAAACAACTTTTATATATTTGGGGTCCTTTGAATTTATTTCTATCTTTTCTCTTATATTTCTTATATGTACTGCAACTGTATTTTTAGCATTGTAAAAAGGTTCTTTCCAAACACTTTCATAAATACTTTCCGTGCTTAAAACCCTTCCCCTATTATTTGCAAGTACTTCCAAGATTGAAAATTCAATTGGTGTAAGTTCTATTAACTTTTCTCCAATAAATACTTCTCTAGATGCTGTATTTATTATCATATCATCTATAACAATTTCTTCTTTACTTTGTGGTCTTTCCATATTGAATTGAGAATACCTTCTAATTTGTGATTTGACTCTGGCAACTAGCTCCAGCGGATTAAAAGGCTTAGTAACATAATCATCTGCTCCAACATTTAATCCTAATATCTTGCTGCTTGAATCATCTTTAGCTGAAAGCATTATTATAGGTATTTTTTCTTTTTTCCTAATTTCAAGACATGCATGTATACCATCTAAGTTTGGCATCATTATATCGAGTATTATTAAATCTATATTATTTTTTTCAAGCTTGTCCATTGCTATTAAACCATCTTGGGCAGTAATCACATTGAAGTTATCATTTTTTAGATAAATTTCTATTATATCTAAAATATCCTTATCATCATCCACTACTAGTATAGTACTATCCATAAAAAATATCTCCTCTTAATGCTATATAAACTATTTTTATTATACACCACTTTAGTTGCCTAAACTTTTGCTTTTTTTAACAAATGGTATACTTATTTTCTCTCCAAAATATGAGAAAAAATAAACAACTATAAATATAGATGGAAATGAATAACGCGGCTGTCCCTCTGTTATAAAGTAAACACAAGAAAACATGTAAAAGCAAATTAAATTATATAGAGAGTATGAATCAATTTCTCTTTTTTTAATCAAATTTCTAATTACTTTTACACTGTACAAAGGCATTAAAATTATTGCGGGAATAAATATTACATACCTTGCTATATAAGTATAAACTGCAAATAATATTTTAAAGAACAAATTTAAATTTGTTCCATTTAAACTGTAAAATAAATCACCTCCATCAAGATAGGTCTTAAATAATCTTGTAAAACCTAACTTTACAAAGGATAATGGATGACTTAATATCCATTTTTTAGCTGCTTTAGACAGCATTTTATTTTTTTCTGTAGCATTTGCATTTATGTATTCTTTAGTATTGACAATAGAATTCTCAACATTTTTAGCATCCATCCAAACACCAGATTTATTTTGAGAATTGTTATTTATATAAAGTACTATTCCAGAGTTGTTTGATATAGATGTAAACTCACCAATTAACTTAGTATTTCTATATATCCATGGAGATATAGAAACACAGCTAACTATGAGTACTACAGCTGTATGTTTTAAAACATCTTTAAATTTCATCCTTAAACATATCTCCAATATGAATATAGCAAAAAAGAACACCATAAAAAATGGTTTTACCATAGCATCAGCAGCTGTTAAAACACCAATTATTACATATTTGTACTTAATATCGTGAAAATATATTAGTGTTATAAAAAGTAATATAGTGGTAAATAATATTTCCGTTGCCAAAACACTGTTATAGAAAATATTGCTTGGGAAAAATACAAATAACCCATAAATAATTTTACGCCTTTTCTCATTTAAATTTGCTTTTTGTAGTATAATATAAAACATTCCATAATTTAAAAATGTCAAAACCAAATTAAAAACTTTTGCTGAAGCTAAGTTGTTCCCAAAGATTTTATATATAAATCCAAGAACAATGGAATACCCGACAGAGGTATAAGTATCTCCCCATTGACCTCCACTTGCCACTTGATTTGCAATCCTATTGTAGTATGCAAAATCTGAAAATGGCTGGGTATTTACTAAAATAACCCACAATATGCTAATTAACATTGCTGCAAGTGTCATGTTTCTGTAATATCTGCTCATATGTATATCTTCCATTATAATCCTCCTGTACTGAATGCATACAAATTTTTGAATTAAATTCTAATTTATACACATAAATAAATTATCTGTAATTCTTAACTTTCAATTTGATTTTACAAGATATTTTTTAAGAATTGCCTATTAATTTTATGAAGATTTTATGAAGATTAATCTCAAAAGGAGGTTTTAAAAATGAACTATAATTTGAGAACAGTTAGGAGAGGAAGTGATCCCAGTGACAATAGATGGTTTTCAAAAGAATCCGTTTTGAAACTTCAAAAAGCACAGGTAGAAGTATCCTGGTTACTTGATAGAGGTTACAAAATGCATTCAATTATAGAGATGGTAGGTAATCATTACCAGTTTTCACTAAGACAGAGAAATGCTCTTCAGCGTTCAACCTCTTCTAAAGTAAGCTGCGAAAAAAGGAAATCAAAATGTCTGCCTTTTTCATGCATATCTGAGGACTGCATATACATAGACGGATTTAACCTTATAATAACTTTAGAAGTTGCCCTTTCAAAAGGAATATTAATATTATGCAGTGATAGTACCATAAGGGATATAGCAGGACTTAGGGGAACTTATAGTATTGTAGATAAAACCCACCTAGCCTTAAATTTAATTGGCCAGGAATTTATTACTTTAGGTATACCAAAGGTTAAATTTTTTCTTGATTCTGGAGTTTCAAATTCGGGCAGACTTAAAAATTTTATACTTGAACATTCAATTAAATGGAATATTCCTGTTGAAATAGAATTAATACCAAATGCAGACCCTCTTCTCTCCAAAATGGGCAGAATTGTAACAAGTGACTCCATAGTCCTTGACAGCTGTTTAAGCTGGTTTAATATAGCAAGAAAAATAATAGAAGACTATGTACCTGATGCTAACATAATAAATTTAAGTAGAGCAATTTCTTTATAACCGTCTGTATTTTTTTAGTGCCAATGAGTTTAATACTATAAACAATAGTGCATAACCCAAAAGTATTAAGATATCCATATAAACTTTCGAAAGTCCATACCCTCTAAGCACAATTCCCTTTAGGGCATCTGCACCATATGTTAGTGGAAATATTTTAGAAAGTATATTTACCCATATTGGCGTTTCTCTAAGGGGAAATAATCCACAAAACAATATTTGAGGTACTATGACTATAGGAATAAATTGAAATAATTGAAATTCATTTTTAGCAAATGCAGAAAGTAAAGTTCCAAGAGTCAATGATCCTGCTGCCAGCAGCACATTTACAAGTAAAACTAAAATTGGACTTCCTTTTATGATAATGCCAAGACCATATACCATAAACAGTTGAATCACTAGAGTTTGAAACATAACAAATATACCAAACCCTAAAAAATATCCTAATACAATTTCTATTCTCTTAACAGGTGTTGCCATAAGTCTATCCAATGTACCGCTAATTCTTTCCCTTAAGAAAGATACCCCTGCCATAAGAAATACAAAAAAGAATATAAAAAATCCCATCATCAGCGGAGCAACCGTATCAAAAGTTGTCATATTCTCAGAACCGTTTATATATTTATACTCACTATCAATCATTCTAAAACCCAGCTGCTTCAGCATTGGATTTGATGAAATACTAGTATGCATATATTCGTTAAAAGCTTTTGAAACTGCTTTTTTAACTGAATTTGAAACTGCCATATCACTTCCTTCAACAGTCACTATAATTTTATCATTTTCAAATTTAACTAGTCCATCTATAACATTATTTTTTACTCTGTCAAGAGCCTTATTTTCATCTTTAACCTCCACTATATTTGTCTCATTTTTAAGTGATTCCATAAGTGTTTGTGGTAAATTTATTCCTTCTAAATTGGGCTTATCTATACCTGAATTCAACATTATACTTAGCAAATACAGAACAAATATTGGTGCCACAAATAATAATGCAAGAGATCGTCTATCTCCTAAGATTTGTTTTATAACTCTTTTTGCTACAGAAAAAGTATTCATATAACTACACCTCTTCCTTTAAAGAACTAAAGTATATAAAAGCATCTTCAATAGTTTTTCCACCAGAACTTTTTATTATTTTATCTGGACTTCCTTCTGCTATTACAATTCCATTTCTTATTAGAAAAAGTCTATCACACTTATATGCTTCATCCATTACATGTGTAGTTATAATTATAGTTCCCTTATCTCGTTTTATTTTATAAAATTCATCCCAGAATTTTTTCCTAAGAACAGGATCTATGCCAACTGTAGGTTCATCTAAAATGAGCAATCTAGGTCTGTGTACTAGTGCTATAGCCAATGATAATCTCCTCTTCATTCCACCTGAAAAGTTTTTAACTGGATACTTATACTGCTCTTCCAAATTAACAAGTTTTAAAACATCCTTAGCTCTTTTTCTTATAATACTTTTTTTAATATTGTAGAGTTCTCCAAAAAACAATATATTATCAATTGCACTTAAATCATCATACAGTGCATCACTTTGTGCCATATATCCTATTCTTGAAGTTACACCAAGAGACGGCATTTTTTCACCAAGTACTTCAATAAATCCTTTAGATAATTCTTTCATTCCAATAATAGATTTTACAATAGTGGTCTTTCCTGAACCAGAAGGTCCTAAAAGTCCAACTATCTCTCCCCTTTTTATATCCATATTAATATTTCTTAATACAACTTTTTTATCATATCTAACTTCTGCATCCTCTATTTTAACTACATTTTCTAATTCCTGCATGATTAAAATTCTCCCGTTTATATAATGTATTTTATATTTTCTTTTGAGAATCTACTTGAAAGTTCTCTTTCAAAAAAGGTTTTAATTTCTTCCATTTGCTCTTTCGTGTACAAAAATTTACCGTATCCAAATTGACCATACTTGAATTTTCTTTCACTATCCTCCATTGGCAGCGTCGTTTTAGGAAATACCTGTAGTATGATATTTTTAGCTTTAGTTGTATATCTATGCGATATGACTTCAAATCCAATAGGATTCTTTAAATTTTTAGGCAT
Source organism: Clostridium coskatii (assembly GCF_001675205.1). Lineage (NCBI taxonomy): Bacteria > Bacillati > Bacillota > Clostridia > Eubacteriales > Clostridiaceae > Clostridium > Clostridium coskatii. The sequence continues at coordinate 105,006 of NZ_LROR01000053.1, forward strand.
TCTATCATATAACATGTCTAAAACTTTTTCATATTCCTGCTTCCAATTTTCATATATGAATACAGGTGCTATTATAAAACCTATAGGGTAACCTGCTTCAGCAAGTTTAAAAGCAGATTGTATTCTTTTTTCCATTGAAGCTGTATAATGCTCATATTGTTTTATTATCTTATCTGTATTTAAACTAAATCTTATTTCCGTATGACCATTATGATTTATGTTTAAAAATCCATCTATATCATTGTACTTTGTTACGAATCTAAATCTTGCAAGCTTTTGATCTCCAAAGTATTCTATACTCTTTTTAAGTGAATTGGTATAAGGCTCCACAGGAACTGGATCGGAGGTTGCAGCACCTTCAAATACAGTTATTTCAGGATTTCTTTCATCTATATATTTTTGAGCCTGTTTTAAGATGTCATCAACATTGACATGAACTCTCACAAAAGGTTTTTCCCCTAATTGTGTATTTAAATAGCAGTACTCACACTGTCCAATACATCCACTAACTAAGGGCATTTGATAATGTGCCGAAGGCTTACAACTTTGAAATTTCAAGCTTTTTTTTACACCCACAACTAAAGTTTTTTTACCTTCCCTGTACTTTTCATATATATCTTTTCCTGGCACAGCTGACATAATTCTATTTGAAGACAATTTTATTATCTCAACCTTGTCATCATTTTTAAATCTATTATATATCTCATTTCCCAGAGAATATTCTAGGGTACCTTTTTCAAAAATAACTCTATGTGGAACAAACATTAATTACACACCTTCCTGATATAGAGTTTCTAAACAAAACTCAACTTATACCTCAAGCAATTCATAGGATGCTCATTAAAGTATGTGAAAAAATCAATAAAAATATTCTAAATAAAATCACCTATAATTCCAAGTACCAGACAAATATTTTAATATGCAGATAAAAATAGCCATAATGCTTGTACAACATTATGGCTATTTTAAACCATTTTTATTCTGGAACAATCATAACTAAAACCTGTGAATTTTTTAATACTTTACTTGTTACGGATCCGATCATTCTAGCCAAACCCTTTTTATTAGATTTAGTCATAATTATCATATCAAATTCATCACAATTTGCCTTTTTCAGTATTTCATCTGCTACACGTCCAAAAACACAATATTTTTCAGGTTTATATTCTTGAATCTTTCTTTCAGCTCTATCTAAGATGTTTTCACCTTTTTTCCTTGCCATATCTACCATGCTATTTGATACACCCGTTTCATTTACTATAACTATTTCAGATACATACATAAGAGTTAACTGTACTTCATCTCTGGAAAACAATTTTTTTAAACAGTCAAGTGAATGCATACTTCTCTCTGTTTCATCTAATGGGACTAAAATTCTTTTCTTTTCCATATCAACACATCCTATCATTTTTATTAATTTGTTTTGTAACAAAAATCTTCAATTAATGCCATTATATCACACGTACTGCAAAAACTTTTATTCGGCTGCTATTGCTAACACCCTCCCACATTCCATTTATGTACATATGGGGAGACTTAGTCAATGAAGTAAATATTAAAATTTCATATTGCAAATTTTTATCACTGTAGTAAAATTAATGTATAAAACTTAATACTTTTGTGGGGGTGCTGCAAGGCTGAGAAGAGATCTTTCTCTAACCCTTTGAACCTGATCCAGATAAAACTGGCGTAGGGAAGCAACTTACATATTTTTGATTTTAAAGGTATATGCTTTTCTGCATATACCTTTTATTTTGACCTGATGGCTGCCTACTGTAATACTCCCACTAAGTAAAATTCAATTGATATTAATTTTAAAGTTACTAAATTAGGGGGGTAAAAATGAAAAAGGTATTAACAATTGCAGGTTCTGACAGCTGTGGTGGAGCTGGTATACAAGCTGATTTAAAAACCATGAGTGCCCTTGGCGTATATGGTATGAGTGTCATAACTGCTGTTACAGCTCAAAATAGCATAGGAGTACAGGACGTAATGGATGTAACTCCTGAAATTGTAGAAGCACAAATAAGATCTATATTTGATGACATACAAGTAGATGCAGTAAAAATTGGTATGGTTTCAAACAGCAAAACCATATCTGTAATAAAGAGGCTTTTAATAGAATACAAAGCTAAAAACATAGTAATTGATCCTGTAATGGTATCAAAAAGTGGTTACTTTCTCTTAAAACCTGAAGCACAAACAGCTATAAAAGATCTGACAAGCATTGCAGACGTCGTAACTCCAAATATTCCAGAAGCTGAAGTTCTGACAGAAATGAAAATAAAAAATAGCAGCGACATGGAAAAAGCAGCTTTTAGCATAAAAGAGCTAGGTGCTAAAAACGTGCTTGTAAAAGGAGGCCACAGATGCAATGATGCCAACGACGTTCTTCTTTATGAAAACAAAATATTAAACATAGACGGTCATAGAATAGATACTAAAAACACTCATGGAACAGGATGTACCTTATCTTCTGCCATAGCCTCCTTCTTGGCTAAAGGTGAAAGTACTGACAAATCCGTATATCTTGCAAAGCAATATATAACTAAGGCTATAGAAAATTCATTTTCCATAGGAAGTGGCGTTGGTCCCGTGGGACATTTCATTGAATTATATAAAAAAGCTGATGTAGATTTCAAATAAACAGATTTCTAATATAAAGGAGTATGAAAAATGGATAATTTAAACTTAGACAGTGTGTCAAAAGTATTAACACAGGTAAGAAATAAAGTACCTCTTGTAGATTGTATTACAAACAGTGTCACTATAAATGACTGTGCAAACATTCTATTATCTTATGGAGCTTCTCCTGCCATGTGTGAAGCTTATGATGAAGTTTTTGATTTTGTAAAAATATCTTCTGCCCTATATATAAATTTAGGAACCCTCACAAAAGAACAGGAAGCTGCAGTAATCCTAGCAAGTACCTCTGCAAAAATCCACAATATACCTGTAATACTTGACCCTGTAGCTTGTGCTGCTATACCAAGGAAAGCTCAAGTTATAAATAGAATTATGCAAATTGGTAAAGTAGATGTTATAAAAGGAAATGTAGGTGAAATTAAATTTCTTGCAGGACAATCTTCTAACGTAAGAGGAGTAGATTCCTTAGATAATGGAGAAGGAGCCTTGGATTCAGCTGTAGCTTTAGCCAAAAAGTACAACTGTGTAGTTGCTGCAACTGGCAAAGAAGATTTTATAACAGACGGTAAAAATAGTGTTGTAATTCAAAACGGGGTGGAAATGTTAACTAAAATAACTGGTTCGGGCTGCATGCTTGGAGCATTATGTGGTGCTGCCATAGGTGCCTATGAGGATAAATTTATAGCTACTGTAAGTGCTATACTTTCAATGAATATAGCTGGTGAAGAAGCCTATAAAGCAGCAAAAGCTCCTGGAACTTTTAGAGTTAAACTAATAGATTCTATATATGAATTAACTGAAGAAAAATTAAAGAAAGGAGGTAAAATAACTTGGAAGTAGATTATAGTTTATATCTTGTTACAGATAGAAGTTTTTTAAAAGACAAGTCTCTGCAGCAAGCCGTAGAGGAATCAATTTTAGGTGGAGTAACTCTTGTCCAACTTAGAGAAAAAGATGCGTCCACAAGAGAATTTTATGAAATTGCTAAGGAAGTTAAAAAAGTAACTGATCACTATAAAGTTCCTTTTTTAATAAATGACAGACTTGATATAGCCCAAGCTGTAGATGCAGATGGAGTTCACCTTGGTCAAAGCGATATGCCTATAAACACAGCTAGAAAAATATTAGGTAAGGATAAAATAATTGGAATATCTGCAGGCAATGTGGATGAAGCCTTAGAGGCAGAAAAAAATGGTGCAGATTACATTGGAATAGGTACAATTTTTTTCACAGGAACTAAAAAAGATATAGATACTCCTATAGGTATAGAAGGTCTCCGTAAAATATACAGTAGTATAAATATACCTGCTGTTGCCATAGGTGGAGTTAATGAAACTAACTTTAAAGAGGTATTTTCAACTGGAGTTGATGGTATTTCAGTTATATCTGCTATTTTAGGCAAAAGCGATATAACAGCTGCTAGTAAGGCTCTTTGCAAATAACTTTATAGGAATAAAATTTAAGGAGCGAATAATATGATATTTGATGCATTTGATGCATTTCTATTTGATTTAGATGGAGTGATTTATATAGGAAATAAGCCTCTTCCAGAAGCAGTAGAATCTCTTGAAATACTTCGTAAAAATCAGAAAGCAATTCGATTTTTAACAAATAATCCATGCACAACTCGTAAAAAAATAGCAAAACGATTAAATGCACTTGGAATAGAAGCAAATAGTAATGAAGTGATTACATCAGGCTGGGTGACCGCTCAGTATTTACAAAATAAGAATATAAATAATGTATTTGTTCTTGGTGATGAAAACTTAAAATGGGAATGTCATCAGGTAGGCATTAATACTAATGATATAGCTGATGCAGAAGCAGTTGTTATAGGTTGGGATGATGATTTACGCTTCCATGATATTAAAAAAGCAGTGCAATTAATTAATAACGGTGCAAAATTTATAGGCACAAACAGTGATAATAATTTTCCAAGTACAGATGGTCCATCACCTGCAGTTGGGTCAATTGTGAAAGCTGTTCAAGTAGCAGTAGAGAAAAAACCTTTAATTATAGGAAAGCCACATTCATATATGTTTAAAAAAGCTCTAGATAATTTAAAAACATCATCTAAAGTAGTAATGATAGGTGATAATCCCTATACAGATATTTTAGGGGCGCATCAGGCAGGAATATCAGCTATTTTAGTATCAAGTGAAAAAACAAACAAATTTCCATCTGCTAGGGATTTTCATAATGCTGATGCTACTATTGCAAACCTAAAAGGTTTATTTGACAATAATGTAACCATAAAAAAATGGAGTTCTCCTCATTTTCCATGGCCTAACGATGGTGTTAAGGCAGGAGTTGCCGGTATTATATTTGATAAATCTCAAAGGGTTCTTTTGATGAAACGTACTGACAATGGATTATGGGGAATCCCTTCAGGTCATGTTGAACCTGGAGAAACTGTAGAAGAAGCAATTATAAGAGAAATTAATGAAGAGACTGGTTTAAAAGTTAAAGTAAATCGATTAATTGGCATATATTCTGATCCTGTTTCACAAGTTTTTTCATATCCAAGTGGAAAAGTTAATCATTTTATTACAACTTGTTTTGAATGTGAAGTTGTAGGTGGTAAATTAATTAAAGAAGGAGAAGAAACCTTAGATGTAGATTACTTCGATTTTAATTATTTACCAAAAAATCTTTTACCAATGCATCCAAGATGGCTTAAAGATGCCTTAGAAAAAGAAAGAGTTTCATATATACGTTAATTAATGTTCTATACTCTATGTTAAAAAAATATATAAGGTACTTTATACTAAAGATGCAATTAAAAGCCTAAATATCATGCCAAAAGTACCATTTTTTAAAGGTATTTTTGACATGCTCATGTTTTTTATATGTATCATCTCTACATGAAATTAGCAAATATTGATGCACCAATTACTGTTAGCAAACCAGATACTACTATAGCCACACTACTCATGGCTCCTTCAACTTTTCCCATTTCCATTGCTTTTGATGTTCCAATAGCATGAGAAGCAGTTCCAATAGCAATTCCTTGGGCAATTGGTTCATTAATGCGAAATATCTTGCAAACTACTTCAGCAAGCATGCTTCCAAATATTCCTGTAATAATAATAACTGCTACTGTAATTGTTACATTTCCACCTAACTCCTCTGAAATACCCATACCAATTGCAGTAGTAATAGACTTTGGTAATAATGTTACATACTGTTCATGTGTAAATCGGAAAAGCATGGAAAACAAATATATACTCCCAAGACTTGATATTACTCCTGATAAAACTCCTACCATAATAGCTTTTATATTGCTTTTTAGTAATTCAAGTTGTTGATATAGTGGTATTGCCAGACATACCGTAGCGGGAGTTAACAAATAACTCAAATATTTTGCTTCATCATTATAACTTTTATAGTCTACTTTAAAAATAACTAAAATAGCCATTACAAATACAATCGAAATAAGTAATGGATTTAAAATTGGCTTACGAAACTTTTGATAAAGAAATAATCCTATTTCATACCCAATAATACTAACCAATACTCCAAAAAATGCCGAACTGCATAATAATTCTTTCAACTTTTGCTCCTTCTCTCAACTCTAATCATAAGCTGTGTAACTTTTCCTGCGATTACCATCACAATTACTGTAATTAATATCGTACTGACGATAACGGGAATACATATATCCTTTAGTGCTTTCCATGAAACTAATAAACCAGCCGCGGCAGGTATAAACATTAGCGGCATAATTTCTATTAAAAAATTTCCAGTTTCTTTTACTTCTTCAATGGGAATTATATTTTTCTTTAATGCAAAAAGCATAAGAATCAAACCATATATGCTTGCAGGAATAGGTAAAGGAATGATATATTTTAACACCTCTCCAATAAAGGTAACTGTCATAATAATTCCAAATTGCCAAATATACTTCATATAAACACCTCATCTAAATTGGTAATGACAATTCAGAATTGTACAACCTCTAACTTTCCATGTCAAGCAAATTTTAAAAATGGTACTAAAAAAAATATTTCACTAAATACACAGCACTTCTTGTAGTTCAAATTACAACTTTCAATTTGTAATCAAAATAAATTTAAATTTTGTACACTAATTCAAATATTCTTTTTGATTCATAAAATTATTCAATTTTCTTATAAACTTTACTAATAAATTGATATTATTATTTTTTTGATATATAATCAAATTTATATATTTTAGTTAATATATAAATTTCATTTATGCAGAGGTGAAGAAATTGTTTCAAATCATGAATTATGTTTATGAAGTATATAAGTGTGGAAGCTTCTCAAAGGCATCAAAAAACTTGCATATGACGCAACCAGCCTTGAGTATTGCAATTCGTAAACTGGAACAAGAAATTGGTCAACCTTTATTTCAGCGAAAAACATCACCACTTAAGTTAACTGATGCAGGACGCATATATATGGAGAAAGTGGAAAAAATTATATCAATGGAACAAGAATGCACTGATTACTTTCAAAACTTAAATGAGGTCAAAGTTGGAAAAGTTACAATTGGTGGTGCTATTATATCTATGACCTACTTACTTCCTGAACTTATTGTTGGTTTTTTTTATCAATATCCAGGAATTGAAATTGCTGCAAAAGAAGCATCTCTTCCAGTACTTAAAAGTATGCTAGCAGATGGAAACATTGATTTAATTTTAGACACTAATTGGTTTGAAGAAGACATCTTTCAATCCATTCCTTTATTTACAAACCAAGTTTTACTTGCCATACCTTTGAATCTTTCTGTAGATAGAAAAATTTTTGCTTGCGGCATGACATCCGAAGAAATCAGATCAAACAAACATCTTTCTCAGAATCAACCAGCCATTGACCTATATAATATGGGGAATCTTCCTTTTCTTTTGCTAGAGCCAACAAATGAAATTTTCGGAAGGTCAAAGGCAATTTTTAATTATTATCATATTGAACCATTAGTAAAGATGTCATTTAATCAACAGATGACTTCCTTTGAATTTGCTTCAAAGGGGCTTGGAGCCGTTTTTATTTCGGATACCCTTGTCAAGTGTTCCCCTAATGCACAAAATCTTCGCTTTTATAAACTTAACTGCCCCATGCCAAAACGGGAAGTCTCCATTGCCTATAGCAAAAAGATTTATGTTACCAAAGCAACTCAGCGTTTTATTGATTACACTACTGAATTTTATAAAAGGAAAATTAACCATTGAGCTAGTATTACTTTAGTAACTATTTTGTTGAGCCAGTGTTACCCGACTCAACAAAATAGTTACTAAAGTACAAAGAGAGTTTTAATTATACTTCTTGTATTGAGATAATACTCAATACCCCACTATAAATTGAAATTTATAAAAACGCTAACGGATGAAATTTGTGCAAGCGGATTTTTCTGTTGTAGGAATGTTAATACCTTGTTCCTTACCAAGTTGAATACACTTAAGAAGCCATGCCATGTTTCTTCCAATGTTACGCATGGTCTGTAATCCTTCTAAATCTTTCTTCACATCTTCAGGAGTAAAGCCATGCACCATATTCCAATAAGTAGATGACACAACTGGCATCTCTGCAATGGTAAAGTACTTGTTCAGCACATCTATAGAAGCTGTAGTTCCAGCACGTCTTGCTGATGAAATAGCAGCAGCTGGTTTGTGTCTAAATACAGATGGTCCAGCATAAAACAATCGATCTAAAACCGACAATAATCGTCCACTAGGATGCGCAAAATAGACTGGTGTACCGAATATGAAGCCATCTGCATGTTCTGCCTTCTTCAGTAGCCCATTGATCCCATCATCATCAAATACACAAGAACTGTGTAATTCCTGACATTTATTGCAGCCAATGCAGTCACGAATTGGCTGATTACCAATATGGACAATCTCGCATTCAATTTGTTCTTCTCTCAAAACCTTTGTAATTTCTGCTAATGCTGTATAAGTACATCCATTAGATCTTGAGCTACCATTCAATAATAAAACTTTCATTTTTTCCTCCTTATTCTATATGCCCATACTGTCAGTACAGACAGCATGCTGCTATGTGATTGTATTTTTAATCTTGAAATAGTCATATTCTCAATGAATTGACACCCTTTCTTGGTTTAACTATAATTATATCGTAAATAATCAACTTAGCAATAATGCACTTTTTTGTTATACACTATACTTTTGGTTTAATACTATACTATTAGATAGTAAGGAGATATAAGATGGATAAAGCTAAATTGGAAAGTTATAACTGCGCAGTAGAAGCGGCAATGGATATTGTTGGAGGAAAATATAAAGCCATTATAATATATGAACTGATTGATAAGACGTTAAGATACAATGAAATTCAGAAGCGTATTCCACAGGCAACACCAAAAATGCTCAGTCACCAGTTAAAAGAACTGAAGAACGACGGCATTATCAATCGTGTTCTTTATCCTGTGGTCCCTCCTAAGACAGAATACTCACTTACTGAACTCGGTAAGACATTTGTTCCTATAGTAAAATCGCTTTGTAAATGGGGCGAAGACTACTTCCGATTAAATGACGTACCAATACCATGTAATAAATCAAAATAACTTAACAGAAAGATCTGTAAACTAACGTTTCTCATAAATAACAACACTACTTCCAATGCAATTACAGCATCATTATTAAACGTAATATTTTATAACTATAATTAATTTACTAGTTTACAAATTTAGCACGGTAAACTATAATATTTATTATAATTAATTTAATATAAATTGGGAGGTCTGTGAAATGAAAAAGAAATTAGGAATTTTAACTTTGGTAATATTTTTGCTTGGAATAATGCTTACAGGATGTGGACAAGGCCAGAAATCAAGTGATAAATCCTGGGATGATATAAAATCAAAAGGTCAGTTTGTAGTTGGCCTAGATGATAGTTTTCCTCCAATGGGCTTTAGAGATGAAAAAGGTCAAATCGTAGGATTTGATATAGATATGGCCAAAGCAGCTGCACAAAAAATGGGGGTAAAGGTAGTTTTTAAACCAGTAGAATGGGATGGCATTATACTTAGCTTAAATAACAAAGACATAGATGTTATATGGAATGGTTTGACTATAACTGATAAGAGAAAAAAGCAAATAGCATTTTCAAAAGTATATCTTCAAAATAAGCAAATAATTGTAGTAAGAAATGATTCTAACATAAAGAACAAAAAAGACTTGTCGGGTAAAACAGTAGGTCTTCAAATGGGAAGCAGCAGTGAAACTGCATTGAATTCAGACGCTGCTACAGCAAAATCTCTAAAGAATATTAGAAAATATTCTAACAATACAGAAGCATTACTTGATTTAAACCAGGGTCGTATAGATGCAGTTGTTGTAGATGAAGTAGTAGGAAGATACTATTTACAAAAGAAACCTGGCTTATACAAAATACTTGAAGATAACTTTGGTAAAGAAGACTACGGTGTTGGTATAAGAAAAAGCGATGAAAGCTTTAAAGAAAAACTTGATGAAGCATTAGATTCAATGAAAAAAGATGGAACGGCAAATAAAATATCTCAAAAATGGTTTGGCAAAGATATAATTGCAAAATAATTGGTTAGGATGTGATTTATATGTCTGATATCATGGACATTACAGGATTTATACTAAGTGGAAGCTTAATAACTATACAACTATTTTTTATAACGGCTATTTTTTCTATCCCCTTAGGATGCCTAGTAGCCTTAGGGAAAATATCTAAAATCAAGCCCATAAAGGCTGTACTCAGCTTATACACCTGGGCTTTTAGGGGAACACCTTTACTTTTACAGTTGTTTTTCACCTATTTTGGTCTTCCTGTAATTGGCATAAGATTATCTCCCTTAGCAGCTGCAAGTATTGCTTTTACTATAAATTATGCCGCATACCTGGCAGAAATTTTTAGGTCAGGTATTGAATCAATAGACAAAGGACAATTTGAAGCTTCTAAAGTTCTAGGTATGAATTACTGTCAAACTATGATAAAGATAATAATTCCCCAAGCCATTAGAAATGTAATTCCTCCTGTTTGTAACGAAAGTATCAATTTAATAAAAGATTCTGCTTTAGTTGCAACTATAGGTGTGGGAGATCTTCTAAGGGCAGCAAAAGAAGTAGTTACTCGTGATTTTACAATTACTCCTTTTATAATAGCTGCTATACTATATCTTATTTTAACCTCAGTTTTAGTTATGGCCTTTAGAAAATTAGAAAAAAAATATTCTATTAATTAATATTTAAATCAAGTCCTGCTATTTGGTGCTAACAGGACTTGATTTTTCATTTTCTTTGTTTTCTTTGCTATTTTCCAAACATTCCTGTAAACATTCTTCTATTACTTCCATAGTAATCTCAAACTTATTATTATCCTCCAAATTTGGCCCTCCACATCAATTTAATATCATATTACTATAGTATTAACAATATCAAAAAGTGTTAATACTTATATTTAGATTATAATTATACTCATAAAATTTATCTTTATTTTAAGCTTTATGTTAGAAAATATACTTAAACGAAGCAACTTTTCAAAGGACAATTGACAGATAACAAAGGACAATGAAGGTGAGTTTTCCTCCTTATGTCAGAAAACTAATTTATTTTTAAGCGATGTTTTGCTAAAGCAAAACATCGCTTAAGTGGTATCTAAAATCTATGATTTTCAGATAATTACTTACTAAAAGAGTACCTATGAAAAACAAAAGAACATAAGTTTCTTTTAAATTGAAGATTTTTTGCAGTATAGCGGAGAAAAATCCTCCTTCACTGTCCTCTGTCAATTGTCCTATGTCCTCTCAAAAATATTGTTTCCCAATATTTTTAAACTGCGAAAGTTGAGTATATAATACATAAAGCTAAAACTTTAATTACATTTCAACTAAGCTGTTGTTGAAAAATAAGTAGAGATATTTATTTTTTACTTTCTTACCAGTTAATTTTTCAAGTGCCCTTGCATAATAATAAATTTGGTTTTTGTATTTATCTTTTATATCATCTATATCATCTACATAATCTGTCTTATAGTCTATAAGCACTAATTCTCCATTTTCTTCAAAATAGCAATCTATTATTCCTTGAATAATTATTTTTTCATCTTTATATATTTTATCTGGAAGCTCTTTATATAATTCATTACTTTCTATTTCCATATAAAATGGAGTTTCCCTATAGATATTCTCTGCCTCTTTCATTCTGCTTCCAATTTCAGAATTAAAGAACTTCAATATTTTACCTAGGGGTATTGACTTAACTTCCTCTTCCCTTATAAATTCCCTCTGGACCAGTTTACCTACCTGTTCTTTTATTTCATCGTAAGAATTAACTTTTTTTATATCAATATGCTGCAAGATTAAATGCAAAAGAGTTCCTCTTTCAGCAGCTGTCATACCTTTTTTCTCTCTTAAAAAAAGTGGTTTTTTTAATTGTACCAATTCCACCAAATTCGCACTATCTTCTATATCATTCAAATCAAACCTTCTCTTTAACTCTGATACAGAAAATTTAGCAGGTATCTTACAAGCTTCCTCATATTTATATTTCCAGTTAAGCCTTCTATGCACTTTATCCATATATTGTCCATCATATTCGGTTAAATTAAGTTCTTCAATTTTACCCAGTATATCTACATCTTCCTTTTCTTGAGATACAGTTTTAAAATCATCTTTTTTATAAATATTTATCTTCCATCTAGAACTGTCCCCTATAACTAGATTTAAATTATCTTCAATTTTAGAAATTTCTCTTATAGGCTTTCCACATGGATGCTTAGCCAGTGCAGCCCCTATCCAATCCAAAAAATTTCTAGCACTTATAAGTGAATACTCAGGAAGTTTATTTCCTTTATAAGAAGCACATTCACACCATTTTTGAGTTGTTTTTTCAATATTATTTACCATTCCAGTTATTATAAGTTTTTCTTTTGCTCTGGTAAAGGCAACATATAATATTCTCATTTCCTCTGAAAGAGTTTCTACTTTTAGCTTTTTTCTAAGTACCTGTTTCATAACAGTAGGATAACATATATGCCTTTTTACATTTACATAATCCGGCCCGAGACCTAACTTTTCATGAAAAAGTACTCCTTTACTCATATCCATCAAATTAAACTTTTTTCCTGCACCAGAAAGTATTACTACAGGAAATTCAAGCCCTTTGCTTTTGTGAACACTCATTATCCTGACTACATCTTCATTTTCTCCTAGTATTTTTGCACTTCCTAAATCCCCACTGCTATTTTTAAGTTTGTTCATAAAATTTATAAAATTAAAAAGTCCTTTGTAACTGCTCTTTTCATACTGTTTTGCTCTTTCAAATAACATCCTTAGGTTTGCCTGCCTCTGAATTCCCCCAGGCATAGCACCTATAAAACCGTAATAGCCCGTTTCAGTATAAAGATGCCATATAAATTCATCTATTGGCATATACTTTACTTTTTTTCTCCAGTTGTTAAGTCTTTTCAAGAATTCACTTACTTTATATTTCAAGCCATTTTCCACATACTCTAATGATATATCTGATTCAGGGTCATTTTCCGAAATTATCTTTAATATGTCATAAAAATGCATTTTTCTATCTACCATTCTCAAATCTATAAGTTCCTCTGGAGAGAAGGATTCTATAGGAGACCTAAGCACAGCTACAAGTGGAATATCCTGAAGTGGATTATCTATTATTTCAAGTACTGATATTATTGTCTTTACTTCTATATTCTCAAAATATCCGGCAGATATATCTGCAAATACAGGCACTTCTAAACTATTAAGTTCTTCTACAAAAATAGGAGCCCAATTTTGCGTGGCACGCATTAATATTACTATGTCTTTATACATTACATTCCTATAGGACTTCGTATTTTTGTCATATACTTTTAGTGGCTCTACTTCTTCTTTACCATTTATGAGCTCACTTATTTTCTCTGCTACAAGCCGTGCTTCTACCTGAACATTATCTAAAACTTCTTCATTTTCTTGAATTTCTTCACTTTCTTCTTTTTTATCTATTATATTAACCTCTATATCTCTACTATAGTTTCCAGATGAGTTTTCATAATCTGCTGAACTTTTTAAGCTTTCCTCATCCGTATAATCTAATTCTCCTACTTCTCTACACATTATTTGTTTAAACAAATAATTAGTACCTTCTATTATTTCTTTTCTACTTCTAAAATTTTCAGATAATTTTATTTTTCTGTTTTCAGCCGTCTTTTTTTCAGAATAACTATTATATTTCTGCAAAAAAAGTTCAGGTTTAGATTGCCTAAATCTGTATATACTCTGCTTTACATCTCCTACCATAAACAAATTTGAGTCTTTTGATTTTCTACTTATCATATTCATTATAACTTCTTGAACTTCATTGCTATCCTGATATTCATCTATAAATATCTCCTCAAAATATCTCCTATATTCTAAAGCTGCCTCCGAAGGAACTATATTTCCCTCCTCATCTCTATCTGTTAATATTTCAAGACAAAAGTGCTCTATATCACTAAAATCCAGTATCCCTCTTTCCCTTTTTTTCAAGCTGTAACTTTTATCAAACTCTATTACAAGAGAAGCCAGACACTTCATCATAGGATATACTTCCTGCATATTTTTATACATATTATCAGAACCTAAAAATATATCTTCTTTTATACTATTTAACTTCTTTTTAACTTCATCCCTTACATTCTTAGCCCTTTCCTTCACTTCTTTAACTTCATCTTTTACTCTTTTAGTGGAAAGCTTGTCAAAACTCAATTGTAAAAACTTTTCTTTTAGTTCTTCCCAAGAATTTAAAAGCAATAATTCCTTTATATTTTCATAATCTTTTTTAAAAGTATCTGCATAGTGCTCAAGTCCCTCTATTCTTTGGATTATGGTAAGTTCTCTTTCTATTCTATTCTTGCATTCCTTAACCTCTACCTCTAGGCTGTGCATAATTATTTTTGCCCAGTGGGTATGTCCAAAATCAAAGTTTTCTTTTACATTAAAATTTTCTACTGCTTGTCTTAACCACTTTTCAGGCCAAGGATTACTTTTTGAAAATTCATAGAGAGAAAGTACCATGTCTTTAAGCTTAATATCATTTTTACTTTTAAAACCGTCTACAAGTTTTAAAAATTCTGTATTTTCTATATCATATTTCTCATCGAAAAGTTCCTCAAGTACATCCTGTTTTAAAAGAACTGCTTCTGTACTGTCGCATATTCTAAAATTAGGGTCTAAATCTATTAAATGAAAATTACTTTTTATAACCTTAAGACAAAAAGCATGTATAGTAATTATATTAGCCTGATTTAAAAGTGTCAGTTGTTTTTGAAGATTTTTTGATCCATAATTTGATTCTAACAGTTTAGAAATTGCCTCCGCTATTCTCTCTTTCATTTCAGAAGCTGCCGCATTTGTAAAGGTAACAACTAATAATTTATCTATATCCACATCTTCATCAATGCTTGTTATCTCCTGTATTATTCTCTCCACTAGCACTGCTGTCTTACCAGTTCCCGCACCCGCTGATACTAATAAATTACACTTAGGAGTAAAAATAGCTTCTCTTTGAGATTCTGTCCAATTTGTATCCATATGTACCACCTTACTAAAATTCATTGACGGTTTCCCCCTAAAGGATAGCGCCTTTCTAAGTGCTTAAAGCACTAATCATCTTGTTAATAGGCATCAGGAGGGAGTTAAAACTCCCTCTGATGCCAATAACTATACTTATTTAATAAACCACTTTATTCTTTCCAGAATTTTTTGCTCTGTACAAGTTCATATCAGCCCTTCTTATTGTATCTTCAACATCTTTATTCTTATTTGTGCATACTGCTATACCCATTGAAACCGTTACATAAGACGAGGCTTCATTATACTCTACAGCTTTCTTTTTTATAAGCTCTCCTATATTTATCATTCTCTCATATACAGACATGGAATCTGTAATATTATACATATATATTATAATTTCTTCTCCTCCATATCTAGCTACCATATCCTCGTCTCTTATACTATCTTTTATTATATCACTTACTTTTCTCAGCACCCTATCTCCATATTGATGCCCAAATCTATCATTAAAACTTTTAAAATCATCAATGTCAATCATTACAATAGCAAAACCTTTGCCACAGTCTTTTACCTTTTCTCTTATCACCGAAAAAAAATAATTTCTGTTAAATAGACCTGTTAAAAAATCCTTTTGAGAATTTTGTTTTATCTTGTTATAAAGTTTATTATTTTCTATACATATAGCTATCTGATTGGTAAGTGCAGTCAATAACTTCATATGTTCGTTATTTAGATAGTTATATATATGATGTTCAACCACGATAACACCTAATAGATTATCTTTTAAATATATAGGCATGAGTATGGAAGAGTGAATTTGAATATTATCATATATATATATATTATCAATACAATTTACTATGCTAGCATTTAGATTACTTATATTTCCTTTATTGTAATCGTTAATACTATAGTGATGTTTTGTATTAGGCAAGTTTGTAGATTTTAATTGAAGTTTTCTATTCTCTAAAAGATATACGCTTGAATAAGTTACCCCTAGAATGCCTATCATTATATCATTTATTATAGAAACTATTTCTCCTCTACCTATTCGCTTGTTTATATACTGACTTATCTCAACTATCAAAGATAACATATCTAGTTTTTTATCTAACTCTATAATCTTTATACTTTGTTTTTGTATAATTCCTTCAGCCATCTTTTGATAAGCTTCATACTCATTTTTAAGTTGATTATATTCATCTGATAATGATGTCAACATAAAACTCTCCCCTATTAAAAATACATATCTAAGCCAAAATTTTCTCTATAAAAGTATATATTCACAAGAAAATTTTTCCTCATGAATATATACAACAATTCCTCATACTATATTATTATAAATTAATATAAACTGCTCATGCTATTTTATTAGTTTCTCTACAAAAAATAATTTTACACTAATTTTCAACTACCTTCTAATTTTATATTATACTACTGTTTATAAATACATCCTAGCATTTTCATACATTATATATCGAATATTTATAACTTTAATTTTCAATATTCGACTTACTATTGTACTTATATTGATGTATATTTTATGTTATTATATGTAAATTACTTTTTCGTAAAAAATGGAAAGTTATCTCCAATTATACTAAGAATTTTCTAATCTCATCTTTCATCTGTTGTTTTTCACATACAGTACTGTGAATAACTTCACTTTTCATTAGTTTCTCTATAGGTTTAGGAATTTCGAGAGAAGCAGTTTTGCTCATTACTTCTATAAGGTCAAAATCTTTTTGATTCTTATACTTATCGTCTAAAGCACTCATTACGGATTTTGTAAATTTAAAAGGACTTGCAGTAGAAACAATAATGGTTTTTGTGTCATCTCCTGTATCCTGAAAATACTTTCTATACACGGAATAAGCCACTGAAGTATGTGTGTCCATTAGGTATTTATAATCTTTGAAGACATCACTTATGGAGTGAAGTGTTTCCCCTTCGGTCGCAAATCCACCATAAAATGGTTTTAATTCTTCTTTCATATTTTCACTTACACTATACTTCCTATTTTTATTTAAATCTTTCATTAATCCCTGTACAACTGAAGAATCCTTCCCACTTATATCATATATGAATCTTTCAAGATTACTGGATATGAGTATATCCATAGAAGGAGATATAGTTACTATAAATTCTCTCTCAGCATCATAAATTCCACTTTTTAAAAAGTCATATAATACTTTATTATCATTTGAAGCACATAAAAGCTTATTTATAGGTAGGCCCATTTTTTTTGCATAATAGGCTGCAAGTATATTTCCAAAATTACCTGTAGGAACTACAAAATTTATTTTTTCTCCTAATTTTATTTGCCCCTTCCTTAAAAGTTCCATATATCCATGAAAATAATATACTACTTGAGGTATAAGTCTTCCTATATTTATGGAATTGGCAGAAGAAAACATATAAGACTTTTCATCCAATTCTTTTTTTAATTCTTCATCATTAAAAATTTTCTTAACTTCAGTCTGGGCATCATCAAAATTTCCCTTTATTCCTATAACTTTAGTATTTTTGCCTACCTGGGTAACCATCTGTCTTTTTTGTATATCACTTACCCCTTTTTCAGGGAAAAATACTACTATTCTTGTATCCTCTACATCTGCAAAGCCTTCTAGCGCTGCCTTTCCTGTATCTCCAGAAGTTGCTGTAAGTATAACTATCTTTTTATGTAAATTTTGTTTTTTTGCAGCAGTCTGCATTAGATGTGGTAGAAGACACAATGCCATGTCTTTAAAAGCTAAAGTTGGTCCATGAAACAACTCTAAATAAAACACATCCCCAACTTTCTTTAGTGGCACTATTTCATCTGATTCAAATTTATTGTCATAAGCTAGGTCTATGCACTTCTTCAACTCATCTTCAGTAAAATCGGTGAAAAACTTTCCGATTATGCATAAAGCTAATTCCTTATAAGTCATATTTTTGAATTTTTGTAATTCTTCTTCATTCACAGAAGGTATGCTGTCTGGAACAAACAATCCACCATCTTCTGATATTCCTTTTAGTATAGCTTGAGATGCAGTATAGTTTCCATTTAATCCTCTAGTACTGTTATAATGAATTTCTTTCAAGTGTATCTCTCCCTTTTCTATAATTTTTACTAAAATATTTATACCTATATAATAACATACGAAATATAACTTGAAAATTACAGTTATATTAATTTATAAATTTATAATAATTCTACATATCCTTTACATATCAAATTTCCCCCTTTTAACTCTCTATAATAAAGTTATAATATAATTATAGGAGTTAAAAACAAAGCTTCTTCGCAAGTTAAGAATTAATAATGAAAAATTAATAGTGAAAGACGATTTTTAGCTATCGCAAAAAATCTTTAATTTATATAAATCAGCAATGTTTCGCTTTAGCGAAACAAGTGATGAAAAGCTTAATCAAAGATTTTTTATAGTGTAACGGAAAAAAATCCACATTAACTATTAATTCTTCATTCTTAACTATTAATTCTTCATTCTTAACTATTAATTCTTCATTCTTAACTATTAATTTAAAAAATTACGTCGCAATATTTTTATATTAAGTCAAAATTTCGTATGTACAAAAGTTGACTTAATTATATTTTATAAATCTAGGGAACCTAAAGAAAGGAGATAATCATATTGGGAATTTATTTAGACAATGCTGCTACATCTTACCCAAAACCACCTGCAGTTGTAGATGGAATTTCAAATTTTATGAAGAACATAGGAGCCACTGCAGGAAGAGGGGCTTACAAATCAGCTATTGAAGCTGATAGACTTGTATTTAACTGCAGAGATAATATATGTAAGTTATTTAACGGTAAAGACCCATCTAACATAATCTTTACTTACAACATAACAGATTCACTTAATCTAATAATAAACGGAGTTTTAAATCAAGGAGATCATGTTATCACAAGTAGCTTGGAGCATAATTCTGTATGGAGACCTTTAAAAACTCTTGAACGGGACAGAAGTATAGAAATATCTACTCTTCCCTGCACAAATGAAGGAATATCAAAAGCCTGTGACATAGAAAAATTAATAAAAAAAAACACTAAGCTAATTGTATTCACTCATGCTTCTAACGTGCTCGGAACTATTCAACCTATAAGGGAAATAGGAGCTATAGCCAGGAAACATAAAATTCTATTTTTAGTAGACAGCGCCCAGACAGCCGGAGCTTACCCTATAGATGTACAAAAAGACAACATAGATATTCTTGCCTTCACAGGTCATAAAAGTCTTTTGGGACCTACTGGTACAGGAGGGCTTTTAATAAATTGCGATACTAATTGTATAAGGTCATTAAAATCTGGAGGAACCGGTGAAGATTCGAAAAATCCATACCAACCTGATTATTATCCTAATAAATTAGAAGCAGGAACCTTAAATGTAGCTGGAATAGTTGGTTTAGGAGAAGGAATTAGATACATATATGATCTAGGAGTACAAAAAATAAGAGATAAAGAAAATGAAATAATTGAATATGCCCTTAAGAGATTAGAGGAAGTTCCAGGAATCCATATATATGGTCCAAAAGATGCGAAAAAAATAGTAGGTGTCATTTCGTTTAATATAGAGAATATGTCTGGTGAAGATATTGCTTTTAAGCTGGATAAGGAATATGACATAATGATAAGAGTTGGATTTCATTGTGCTCCAACAGCCCACAGGATAATGGGAACTTATGAAATTGGTGCTATGAGAATAGGTATTGGATATTTTAATGAAAAGCAAGATATAGATGCATT
Source organism: Clostridium coskatii (assembly GCF_001675205.1). Classification (NCBI taxonomy): domain Bacteria; kingdom Bacillati; phylum Bacillota; class Clostridia; order Eubacteriales; family Clostridiaceae; genus Clostridium; species Clostridium coskatii. The sequence goes on from NZ_LROR01000053.1 coordinate 124,918, forward strand.
AGTAAATGCTTTAAAAAATATAGTTTCTGAAAAATAAAAAAGCCCCCTTTTTAATTTGTTTATATATGAAAAAGGGGGCTTTCCATTTATTTATTTACTTTAACATTTTTATTATCTATATCCACCGCGTTTTTTCTTAAAGAAGATATTACTTTAAACACAATCATTATAAGTGCAACTCCCGCCACTGCTGAAATAATATAACCTACAACATCATTCATTCCTTTTACAGAATAGTCCGCTGCAATAGCATTAAAGTGTATACCATTTTGAAATCCTTTAGGTATGTACCCTATAAGTGACTTCATACCTTCTGAATCCCATTCACCCCACGCATCTCCAGCAGCTAAAAGTCCTAGAGGACATAAAACTATTAAAATTGCCAAAAGTCCATAAAGTGGTTTTTTATTTCCAATTTTGTCTTCATATACAACATCTGGTGACATTTTCTTCACATAAGCGTATACTGCTGCAGTTATTGCCCCCTCAAGTATACCTACTAAAAGATGAGTTCCTACCATTGCTGGTACAGCCACATTTAAACCATAAGGACAATAAAGTGCCTTTCCAGCTGCATCTGTAAATAATAAAGGCTGTAGGCCAAATTCAATGGATGCCATAAAAGATGCCGCCACAATTCCTACATATCCACCTATAAAAGCTGCAATATATTCTCCTTTAGGGCTCTTTACTCTATTTTTTATAATACTATATATGGTATACCCTACAAAAGGCATTATAAAAGCCATGTTAAAAGTATTAGCTCCAAATGCAAGTATTCCTCCATCTCCGAAGAAAAGTGCCTGTATAAGTAGTGCTATAGTAACTGCAATAGTTGCTGCATAAGGTCCAAGTAAAATTGCTATCAAAGTTGCCCCTACTGCATGAGCTGTTGTTCCTCCTGGTATAGGTACATTAAACATCATTATAAGAAAAGAAAATGCTCCGCAAACACCAAGCATAGGCATTTTCTTGGGACTTATTTCACTTTTTACCTTTTTTACGGCCTTTGCCCAAACTGGCAGCATTACCACTGCCATAACAGCACAGGTTGATGGACTTAAATAATTATCTGGAATATGCATAATAAAGACCTCCTAGAATTTTAAAAAAAATATACGAATTTATCTTTCTCTTATATATCTAGCAATTTATATGCCAATTTTCTATATATTTTTAATAATTTTTCACAACCTTCTCAAATAGATGTTAATAGTGGGATAAGCTTTAATATTTAGTTTTAATATTTTGTGCTAAGAAATTTTTTTAAGTCCATTGGTATCAAAATGATACAAAATTTATATCAAAATGAGATTATGTTTCAATTTTATCTCATTTCGATATAAGTAGAGTTTTTGGCATCAGATTAGTTTTCAATCATTTCTTCTGCATGATAGGAACTTCTTACTAGTGGGGAAGATGATACAAATTTAAAACCCAACTCTAAAGCTATTTCTTTATACTTTTTAAATAGATCAGGATGAACATACTCTACAACAGGATGATGTTTTGAAGAAGGTGGTAAGTACTGACCTATTGTAACAATGTCACAATCCGCCCTTCTTAAATCCTTTAATACTTCTATAATATCTTCTTCTTTTTCTCCAAGCCCCAACATAAATCCTGATTTTGTTAAAATTGAGTTATCCATAATCTTAACTCTTTTTAAAAGTTCCAATGAACGCTTGTAAACTGCCATTGGTCTTACTTCTTTATATAGAGCAGGTGTAGTCTCTACATTGTGATTTATTACATTAGGTTTTGAATCCACTACCTTTTTAAGTGCAGTTTCATTTCCTTTAAAATCCGGTATTAAAACTTCTACTGTTATATTTTTATTAAGCTTTCTTATTTCTTCTACAACATTAGCAAAATGAGAAGCTCCTCCATCTTCTAAATCATCTCTTGTAACAGAAGTTATTACCGCATATTTCAATTCTAGTTTATCCACTGCTTGTGCCACATTAAAAGGTTCTTTTTTATCAACTTTTTCAGGTTTGCCTTTAGTTACATTACAAAAAGTACAATTTCTAGTACAATTTTTCCCAAGTATCATAAAAGTTGCCCTGCTTTTATTAAAACATTCCATTCTATTAGGACAATTTGCCTCACCACATACAGTATTTAAAGAATATTTTTTAAGTATATCCTTTACATCCTGGGAAACTTGTCCGCCTCTTATTTTTATTTTTAACCACTCAGGTTTTCTCTTATACATAAAATACAATCCCCCGCTTCTTCTTTAAAATATGCTAATTTTTTAACACATCTCCACAAAATTAGTATACTACTATTTAAACATAACCTCCATAATATCTTTTTTGTTTATATTATGCATATATCTTTCCATGTCTACGTTTTCAAGTGATTTCAGAATTTCTTCTTTTTCATACTTAATTCCTAGAAACTCATTTTCCAATTCACTAATCTCGCAACTGCTGAAAAAATCTCCAAAAAATTTTATATTGTCTATAATACCTTTTTTTACATATATATTAACCTGTACAATTCCTCCTGGAAATTTTTTCTGGTTGGAATAATTAAACTTTTTAAGATGTCCATAATTCCATTCCCACGTCTTATATTTATGATAACATATTTCTTTTATTTTTTTCCATTCCTCTTTTGAAAATATATATATTTTAGGATTTTCATCTTCACTTATAACTGATTTCATTAAAAATTCTTTGAATTCAATTATAGTCATATCACTTTTAATATAATCATATATATTCGTAACCCTGCTTCTTACAGATTTAACAGCTTTATCTGAAAATTTTATAGGGTTTACGTAAAGAGCATCATTCAAATTTTTCATATTAACAGAAAACAAAATACTTCCATGATGCAAAATTTTATTTCCATGTTTATATTGGGCATTTCCTGAAATTTTTTTACCATCTATAACCAAATCATTTCTACCAGAAAGCTCTGCGTTTATAGATAGCTTTTTCAATGCTCTTATTATAGGATACGTAAACTTACTAAAATCCGCAAAAGCATTGTTTTCGCCTACAGATATAAAGGTAAAATTTAAAGTTCCCAGGTCATTGAATATAGTTCCTCCCCCTGACATTCTTCTTACTACTGATAAATTATGCTTTTTTATATAGTCTATGTTTATTTCTGAAAGGGTATTTTGATTTTTGCCTATTAAAACACAGGGTCTGTTTCTCCAAAGGATAAAACAATCCTCATTGAATGTTTGCATTACATATTCTTCAATTGCATGGTTCATATATGGATTCGTATTTTGGTGCTCAATAAATAACATTTTCATTACTCCTTTTTTAGAATAGACTTTTCACTAGCGTTTATCTACAAAGCTACCTAAAATGAATTATACACAATAAGTTTAATATTTAAAAGTAATTATTCAGTAATTAAATTATATTTCGATACTTGTAATATATACATAAAAAATGTAAGAAGGGGTTATTGTGGATTCAATTACAATTAACAAATCAATTTCCTGTAAAGCCAAGTATAATGTCAGCGAGCATAAAACTTCATCTAGTCACGATAATACTTCAAATTTTAAAGACAAAGATGATTCAAATATATCCAAAGATGGAACTGTAATCTGTAACTTTTTCAACCGCATTGAAAGTTCTAGTGAAGACAATGCTAAGCTTTCTTCTCTATCAAAATATACTTCAGAATATAAAAAGATAAAAAAAGAAATTTTATTTGGTGCTTATGGAAGTGATACTAAAAAGTACATGAGTTTGCTTGACAATGCATTTAAAGACACCTTAGATAATTTTTCAAATTCATTTATCAAATCACTTACTAAAAACACTACGAAAAACACTATGAAAATGTCTTATTCATCACTAATTAAATTTCAAAAACAATACGAAACGGGGACAACCCTAACCTGGATGTTTAGAGAAGAAAATAAAGAGGTACTACGTAAAATAGATTATTATAAGAGAAAAAAAAATAGCCAAATGGTAACTTCTTTGACTCAATTAAGCCATACTTATAACCATATAATAAACAATATCTCAAATACAACAACTATGATAATGGACAATATAAATGACTCTTTTAATTCAAATAAGCTTACATAAGAGATCCCTTTAACGCCTAATGTCTAAAAGGATCAAGTAAAAATATTTTTAATACATTACCGTAAATTAACAATGTATTAAAAAGTATTAAATGTTAAATACTAATACTAATAAAAAAGTTTTTAATTGCAGCAAAATTATTTTAAAAATTACTTTGATTATAGAGTCAAATTAATGTATAATATGTTTATTAGGTAACATCAATATTTAATGTGAAATTTTAAGATTTGTTGTTAATTTTACATTTTTGTGTTATACTAATGTAATAATAAACACCGATATACAAAATCAAGCTATATCAATTATAAGTGTTTTATCTTTAGGAGGATAATAAATGAAAATAGGAACAGTAAAATGGTTTAACTCAGAAAAAGGATTTGGATTTATTGAAGTACCTGGCGAAAATGATGTTTTCGTACACTTCACTGCAATCCAAAGTGATGAACCAAGAAAAAATCTTGAAGAAGGTCAAAAAGTTCAATTTGATGTTGAAGAAGGACCAAAAGGTCTTCAAGCTGCTAACGTTGTAAAACTATAATTTATAGCTTACAATATTAGAATAAAACATCTTAACATAAATGAATAGAATGTTTTACCACCTCTGAATAAAAGGTGGTTTTTTATACCTTTGAAAAAAGGGATATACAACTATTTGTATATCCCTTTTTTAATTTCCAAGTACCTGCTTTTTTAATTTAAGGCCAGTTTCTGTAACTGCAAGTCCTCCAAGTGCTGTCTCCCTAAGTGCACAGGGAAGTTGTTTTCCAACCCTATACATTGCCGAAACAGTATCATCAAAAGGTATTCTACTGTATACACCTGCCATAACCATATCTGCTGTAGTTAGTGCGCTTACAGTTCCTGAAACGTTTCTCTTGGCACAAGGTACTTCTACAAGACCTGCTACAGGATCGCAAACTAATCCTAATACATTTTTTATCACTATAGCACTGGCATTTAAGGCTTGTTCTGGAGTACCGCCCATCATCTCAACTACTCCTCCTGCTGCCATAGCAGCTGCAGAACCACACTCTGCCTGACATCCACCTTCAGCTCCTGACATAGTGGCATTTTTAGCTATTATCATTCCAATTCCAGTTGCTGTGAAGAGCGCTTGAATCAATTCATCCTCACTCTTGTTTAGCTTTTCTCCTGCACTTATTATTGCCGCAGGTATTATTCCACAGGAGCCTGCTGTAGGTGCAGCCACTATCTTTCCCATAGCAGCATTAACTTCCGAACATGAAAGCGCCCTTGCCATTGCTTTTATCATAAAATCTCCAGTTAAACTTTTTCCTTCCCTACAATAATTATTTAATATGTAAGCATCCCCACCTATAAGTCCGCTTATAGATTTTACTTTGTTTTTCATACCATATTCTGCAGCATTTTGCATTACTTTAAGATTTTTTCTCATCTTCCCTAAAATTTCTTCCCTGCTAGAATCTCCCCTTTTAATTTCTTCCTCAACTGTATATTCCCATATTTTCATACTTTTTTCTCTACATATTTTTATAAGTTCATTTCCGGTATTAGCCATCTATTATTCCTCCTCTGTTATAGGATTTATAGCTCTTATCTTTTTTATATTTGAAATTTCATTTATTTCATTTACAACATCCTCAGAAATTAAATCGTCCACTTCAAACACCATAGTTGCTCCAGAACCTCTAGTGCTTTTTCTATACACTCTCATAAAAGCTATGTTTATTTTATGCTTATAAAGTATATCAGATACCTTTGCAACCATACCCGGTACATCCATATGATTTATCAATATAGTAGGGTAACTTCCTGTAAATTCTATTTTGTCTCCATCTACTTCACTTATTACTACATTTCCTCCACCTATAGATGAGCCTACCATTTCACAAGTTTCCCCATTATCCTTTTCTATAATAAATTTGACTGTATTAGGATGAACGTCTCCTAAATCTATTTCTTTAAATTCAATTTTAATTCCCTCTTCCCTTGCCAAAATAATAGATTCTTTTAGATTTTCATCCCAGGGATCCATCCCCAGTATTCCAGCAACTAAAGCCTTGTCTGTACCATGTCCTTTATAAGTTTTAGCAAAAGATCCATGAAGCAGAAATTGTACCTTTAAAATTTTGCCTCCTGCTATAGTCTTTGCAATTTTACCCAGTCTTGCTGCCCCAGCAGTATGAGAGCTAGAGGGTCCTATCATTATGGGTCCTAGAATATCAAAAGCACTATATTCTCGCATATTAAGCACATCCTTTCATTTTAGTCTAAAATATAACAGCTTTTATTATATTATGGTCATTCAAGAACTAGTATATAATTAAACTAAAAAAATTGCACTAGGCTGGTACTTTTTATGTGCATATTTTTGTTTATATTTGCAGAATATAAATTTTATAATATATAAAATTTTTGGAGGAAGCACATAAAATGTATTCAGATAAAAATATTCAACTACTAGAACTAGAGCGCATTTACGGTAAAATAAGTCCTTTTGAATTAAAAAACAAACTAATTAGTCTTGCTAAAGGTCAAAAGGTAAAAAGTGCACATGCTCTTTTAGATGCAGGAAGAGGGAATCCTAACTGGATATCCACTTCTCCCCGAGAGGCCTTTTTTGCTTTTGGGCAATTTGCATTAGAAGAATCACGGCGAATATGGAATGAAAAAAACTTAGGCGGAATGCCTGAAAAGCAAAATATACATATACGTTTTTATGATTATATTGAAAGTCACAAAACCTGTCCAGGCATAGATATGTTAAAAAAATTTATAGATTATGGTATAAATTATCAAGGATTCAATGCTGAAGATTGGATTTATGAACTAACAGATGGAATTATAGGTGATAACTATCCAGACCCAAGCAGAATATTAATCCATGTAGAAAAAATAGTAACTCAGTATTTACTCAAGGAGATATATCACTTACAGGAGTTTGATTCTAAGTTCAAATTATTTGCTGTAGAAGGTGCTACTGCTGCCATATGTTATATATTTGATTCATTAATTGCCAATGAACTTCTAAAAAAAGGTGATAAAGTAGCAATTATGACTCCTATTTTTACTCCCTATTTAGAGATTCCAATTATTCCAAGATATAATTTTAATTTAGTTAAGATAATGGCCTCTGAAGATCCCGAAGAAGGAAGTAGTCCGTGGCAATATCCAAAATCAGAACTAAAAAAACTAGGTGACAAAACTATCAAGGCTTTATTTTTAGTAGACCCAAGCAACCCGCCTTCAGAAGCTATAGAACCTGAATCAATTAAATACCTTATAGAAACTATTAAGGATTCCAATCCAAATTTAATGATTATATCAGATGACGTATATGGTAGTTTTCCAGACAAATTTAATTCTATAGTATCAGCTCTCCCCTACAATTGTATAGGAGTTTATTCATTTTCAAAGTATTTTGGTGTAACAGGCTGGAGACTTGGGACTATAGCTATTCATGAAAACAATGTATTTGATAAGCTTTTAAAAGAGCTGCCAGAAGATAAAAAAAATACTATAAAAAAACGTTATGAATCCATTTCAACCGATCCAACGGAAATTAATTTTATAGATAGGATCGCAGCAGACAGCCGTCAGGTAGCACTTCACCATACTGCAGGTTTGTCAACGCCCCAGCAGGTTCAAATGGCCTTTTTTGCAATATTCTCACTGCTAGATACTAAAAGCGAATACAAAAACCTGATAAAGGGCATATGTAAAAGGCGAAAAAAGTTGCTATTTAAAAGTCTTGACATAAATATACCAGAAGATCCTTATGACGCAAGTTACTATGCAGAATTTGACCTATTAAAATGGGCAAATACTCATTACGGAAAAGCCTTTGGAGATTATTTAGACATGAGCTATAAACCAATAGATATACTCTTTAAATTAGCCGAAAAATCTTCTATTGTATTATTAGGAGGCTCCGGATTCTATGCCTCTAAGTGGTCTGTAAGAATTTCACTTGCAAATTTAAACGACAGTGCCTATTCTAAAATAGGAAATGTGCTCCATAACATTTTACAAGAATATAAAGATACTTGGGAAAACAGCAAATAAGGATAGTGTAAATATAGTCTATGCTTATTCCTATGTTTATTTTATTGATAAACTTTTCACTTATTTGGTACATTTAAAATCATACTACATATTATATATAAGTACCTTATAGGAGTGATTTTAATATGTCCTATGATAAAACAAATCATAATTACAGAGAATTAATAACCGGTGTAGATACAAAAATACCTTTAAAAAATGGAAAGCTGGTAACTGCTATAAACTTTGATAATGCAGCTACTACACCTCCTTTTAATTATGTTATGGAAAAAGTAGTTAGTTTTTCACCCTATTATTCTTCTATTCATCGGGGAACCGGTTTTAAATCTACATTATCCTCTGAAATCTATGAAACATCGCGGCAACTTATATGCAACTTTGTTCACTGTGATTCCGAAAAAAATACAGTAATCTATGTAAAAAACACTACTGAAGCTATCAATAAATTATCTTATATTTTTAATTATCTATATAAGGATGCTGTTATATTAGCGACTAGAATGGAACATCATTCTAATGATTTGCCCTGGAGGAACAAATTTAAAGTAGATTATTTGGAGGTAGATGAAACCGGTAAACTAATTATTTCAGATTTAAGACGTAAATTAGAAAAACATGATGGCAAAGTTAAGTTGGTATGTGTAACTGGTGCTTCTAATGTAACAGGATACAAAAACCCTATATATAAAATTGCAAAAATTGCCCACAATTATGGATCAGAAATTCTAGTAGATGGCGCCCAACTTGTACCTCATTATCCTATATACATGAAGCAACATTATGAAGACGAATCTATTGACTATTTAGCTTTCTCAGCGCACAAAATGTATGCACCCTTTGGTATAGGCGTATTGATAGGTCCCAAGGAGACTTTCTGTAGTGTATCACCTGAATATATCGGAGGAGGTACTATAAAATTAGTTACAGATAACAGTGTAATATGGAATGATCCACCTGAAAAAAATGAAGCTGGTACTCCCAATGTACTTGGAGTAATTGCCTTAACTGCTGCTATTGAGATGTTAAACAAATTGGAAATAAAAAATATAGACAGCAATGAAATGAAAATATACAATTATGCTTTGAATAAAATTACTAGTCTTCCAAACATCACCTTATATTGTGACCCCAATCCAAATTGCGATAAGGTTGCAATACTTCCTTTTAACATAAAAGGACTTTATCATGGTATTACAGCAAAACTTCTTTCAGATTTATCTGGTATTTCAGTCAGAAGTGGCTGCTTTTGTGCTCAACCTTATGTACAAAGACTTCTTAGGCTTTCTCGTAAAGATATAACCTACTTAAAACACAATTACAATGATATCTCCCACCCAGGTCTCGTTCGGTTGAGCTTTGGTTTATACAATACTTATAGCGAAGTAGATATTCTAATTGATACCTTAAAGGAAATAATTAGAAATAAAACTTAAACAAAAATATTACAGAACAAAAACAATTAAGCTTTAGGTGTTCTATCCTAAAGTTTAATTGTTTTATTTACTATTTACTTAAAAGTCCTGCTGACAATACAAATACCATGAGTATAGGAAAACAGTCACATATGATCCAACCTAAAATTATAATTATAAGGCTTAGTAGATTGTATTTAAAATACTTGTAGATAATTAAATTATATATAAAAAACAAATTAGTCACTATAAAAGCAATAATTATAGGAATTGGATTTGATACTCCATATACCACTAAAACATGAAGTACAAATATAAGTGTTAAAACGGTAGCCATAAAAAAAATTATTCTAAGCCCGTCCCTATTTTTAAATTTAAAAAATATACAAAATCCATCGTACACACATAATGCCAAAGGTACGAGTGCAATTATTTGAAATTTATCTATGTAAAAATAAGCAGTGATTAAGACAGCAACAAAAAACAGTACCTTAACATTAAAGTTAAAATTTTTTTCATTCATTAAAATCGTCTCCTAAAATATTCTACTTTTTCATAGAAAAAATGCGTAAAAAATTTCTAGCTACTGATGACATATATCTATTCTTTACACATATAGCAGCTATACTAGTTTCCAAATCAACTTCATCTATCTTTTTTCTTTTCAAATCTACATTTTTAACCACATCAATAGATGTTCTTGGAACAATGGCCATTCCAATACCTGATTCTGCCCATAAAAGTGCTGTTCTTGCATCTTCAGTGTTACAAATTATATTAGGTACAAAACCTTCTTTATTGCAGCACTCAAATATCAACTTTTCAAATCTTCTGTATATAATTAAAGGTCTACCTTTCAAGTCCTTTAATTTCACACTTTCTCTATCTTCAAACAAATCACTCTCCTTGTTAAATACAACAGTCATAGGTTCTTTGGGCAGTGCAGTTATTTCAAGCCCTTCCGTATTAAAAGGGGTTCTTACAATACCAACTTCTATCAATCCACTGTTTAATACTTCTAATATTCTAAAGGTATTTCCTTCCCATACATTAAAATTTACCTCTGGATATTCTTTATGGAAAATCTTTATTCTTTCTGGTAACAATGTAGCACCTGAAGAAGATACCGTTCCAATGGAAAGTGTTCCCTTTGCTCCTTCTTTAAAATCCTTTAGCTCCTTTGCAGTAAAACTTACTAATTTAAGTATTTGTTCAGCTCTATTTGCAAGTATTTCTCCTGCACTTGTTAAATGTATCTTATGACTTCCCCTATCCATAAGTTTAACGCCTAATTCTTCTTCTAAGAGTTTTAAGTGATAACTTAAAGGTGGCTGCGCCATATTTAGTTTTTTAGCTGCACTAGTTATTTTACCTTCTTTAGCAATAGTCAGAAAATACTTCAGCTGCTTAATATCCATAAAAAGATATCACTCCTACTATATAATTTCTATATACTTTGAATACTAATTATGTATTTTAAATATATAAGTTTCCTTGCTATAATAATACTTGAAAACAAAAATTTATTCAACATAGGAGGAATGACATTTTGTCAATATTAACATTAGAAATTCTCAGTGTATCCGTTATTGCAGGCATAGCAGGATCTATACTGGGTCTCGGAGGTGGAACAGTAATTACTCCAGCACTTACTCTTTTATTTGGAATAGATATAAAATACGCTATAGGTGCTAGCTTAATATCTGTTATTGCCACTTCAAGTGGAGCCGCTGCAGCTTATATAAAGGATAAAATAACAAATTTAAGAGTTGGTATGTTTCTTGAAATAGCCACAACTATAGGTGCTGTAACTGGTGCCTTTCTTGGAGGAATTATAAATCCAAAGTATCTTTACTTTTTATTCGGATTGCTGCTCCTATACTCCGCACTAGCTATGGCGAAAAAAGGCAAAAGTGAACTGCCTCAGGGTGTACAAACTCACCCTCTTGCAAAAAAACTTAAACTAAATGGTGAGTACTATGACAAAATTGTAGGCGAAACCGTATGCTACAACGTAGCTAATGTACCCAGCGGATTTGGAGTAATGTATGGTGCCGGTATCATTTCTGGTCTTCTTGGAATTGGAAGTGGTAGTTTTAAGGTCATGGCTATGGATTTATTTATGAAATTGCCTTTAAAAGTATCAAGTGCCACCAGTAATTTTATGATGGGCGTTACAGCTGCTGCCAGTGCAGGTGTTTACCTTTTAAGAGGCAATATAGATCCTAAAATTTCTGCTCCTGTTGCTCTAGGTGTACTAGCAGGAGCAACTATGGGCACTCGAATTATGCAAAATATGAAAAGCAAAACCATAAGAAAGATATTTGTACCTTTTCTTATTTATATATCTGTAGAAATGGTTTTGAAAGGATTTGGGGGTAGGTAACTAATGCCACAGCAAAATAGTACTATTGAAAAGAATGAAAAAAGTGCAGAAGAACTAGAACTTATAATAAGTACGTTTTTAAGGATAGGTGTCATATTAAGTTCAATTGTAATATTAACAGGGCTTTTAATGTTTTTAATATCTGGCCACAGTGGCTATGCTGGAAATTATTATCCAACTAAACCTATTGAAATATTAAAAGGTTGTAAATATTTTAAGCCTTATGCAATCATGCTGTTCGGTCTTTTGATCTTAATGGCAATACCTGTACTAAGAGTAGCGGTATCCATATTAGTATTTTTTAAAGAAGGGGACTACCTATATGTAAAAATTACTTCCTTGGTACTTGTAATACTTTTATGCAGTATTCTCATGGGAAAAGTAGGCTAAATCTTTAAACATCATAGAGTTTCTAAACGAAAAATGAACGTATACTCCAAATATTTTTACAATCTTCAGCTCCTTAAATTTTTTTCTAAGACTTATATGCAAAGTACTAAAAAGAGCTTCATCATTGTAAAAATATTTCTACATATACGTTCATTTTTATGAATGATATTATATGAGATATTCTAATTGAAATTTTACCTTATACATAAAATATATACTATATATTATTTTTCATATCAGCACATAATAATCTTAGTTGAACTCACCATCACGGTTAATACTCATAGATGGAATTTAAACTAGGAGATAAACTTATGAAAAATATAATAAATATATACGTAACAGATATAATAAATATAATTACAAATTGGGTGGCCCTAGTAGTAGTAATAGCACTTATGATACTTCCTGCACTTTACGCCTGGTTTAATATAAAATCATTATGGAATCCTTATGAAAACACCAGTGGAATATCTGTAGCAATAGTAAATAAGGACAAAGGCGTAAAATTTAATGGCAGTAATGTAAATATAGGTAATAGCTTAGTAGAAAATTTAAAGAAAAATAAAAGTATGGGATGGAATTTTACAAATGAAAATGATGCAGCTAGTGGAGTAAAATATGGCAGTTACTACGCTAGTATTACAATACCAGAAGATTTTTCCCTTAAAATAAGTTCTCTTTTAAAATCAAATCCACAAAAAGCAGATTTGATTTATTCAGTTAATGAAAAATTAAACGCAGTGGCTCCAAAAATAACTGAAGCAGGAGTTACAAAAATACAGCAGCAGATAACTACAACCTTTGTACAAACAGTAGATGAATCAATATTTAGCGTATTTAATAGGCTAGGAATAGACCTTACAAACAGTAAACCTATACTACAAGAGTTTATAAATATAATATTTGACATCGATAGTAAAATACCTGAAATAAATCAAAATATAGAAAATGTTTATAACCAGGCTTCTAATTTAAATGATTTTATCAGTAAAATTCAAAATGAACTTCCTCTAATTCAAAATACTATAAATACAGCTTTAAATGTGGTATCAAGTGGAGAAGTTTTTCTTACAAAAGCAAGAGATTCAATGACTAATCTATCTCCTTTTATTAAATCTGAACTTACATCCATAAGGGATCTTAACAAAACTTTAGAAGGGCTTATTGATGAAACCATAACCCTCATAAATACAGATCCTAAGTCAGCTAAAACAATACTAGCAACTGTGCGAGATCATTATACATCAAGCATTTCAAGAATTAACAATATAATAGACATTTTAAATTCTTTAAATAAACAAGATAATACGGTATTATCAAATTTTATATCAACACTAAACAATATAAAAAATATGATGCAAAGTCGTATTGAAAACATAAATTTGCTAATAACTGCTATAGACAACGGAGAACAAATTTCACTAGATGCTCTCGGCAATTTAAAACAAGGTGCTGCTTCCATCACAGTTTTTTTGGATAACATTATAAATAACTACGATACATCTTTAGCTCCTACCATAGACAACATAATGAAATCTTCTATTCAGGTGGCAAATAATACTTTGAAAATACTAAAAGATGCTAAAGGTGACCTTCCAACAGCACAAAACATATTGAAAAATGCATTTAGTGATACAAAAATAGCATTAGAAGATATAGATAAAATAAAAAAAGTACTCCCTGGAGTGGAAAACACAATTCATAACATTGCTTCAAAACTGAGAAGTCTAAATGAGGATGCCAAATTGAATGAACTCATAAAAATACTTGGTCTAAACGCAAAAAAGGAAGGAGATTTCATAGCAAATCCTGTTAATATAAAAATGAATAAAATTTTTTCTATACCTAACTATGGTTCAGCTATGTCACCTTTCTTCACCACTTTATCACTATGGGTAGGAGACCTTATTCTTGTTTCAATGCTTTCTACAGAAGTTAAAAACACAAAAATTAAAAATATAAAACTCAACCAAATCTTTCTTGGAAGATATCTTACTTTTGCAACTATATCAATTTTTCAAGCTTTAATAGTGACTCTAGGAGATTTATTTATATTGAAAACTTACGTAGCAAACAAATGTATGTTTGTACTTTTTGCAATATTTATAAGTATTATATTTACCATGATAATCTATACTCTTGTATCTGTACTTGGAAATGTAGGAAAAGCTCTTGTAATGATACTCCTGGTACTGCAAATTTCAGCATCTGGTGGTACTTTTCCAATACAGGTGACTCCTAAATTTTTTCAAATAATAAATCCTCTTCTACCCTTCACCCATGCTGTAGCAGCCATGAGAGAAACTGTAGGTGGTATTATTTCTAGCTTATTACTAAAAGATGCTTTAACACTAGTTATATATTTCTTTATATTTTTAATTACAGGACTCATATGGAAAAAAGTATTTAAAAATATGGTAGAAAAATTTTTTAAGAAGTTTAGTAAAAGTGGTCTTTCAAATGAATAAATAAAGAAATGTAGATAAAAACTTGATACCTATCTACATTTCTTTATTTTATCTAATGACTAACTACTTTAATACTATCACACTCTATTTAAGCATTTAATATGAATTTTTCTAGAGCATGGGCTGCCCCATCTTTCACATTACTTTTAGTTATATAATCTGCTGCCACTAACTTGTACATGAGTATCTCCTCTTAGGTGTTTTTTATATGTTTTCTTTTTTTTCATTTTTCTTTTTCAACTTGCTAACTATATTGGGTACTAATTCCATAAGTTTGCTAAGGTTATTCTTATCACCTATAGGCAGCATTTGAATTGTATCTTCTTTTATTACAAGTACTGCATTTGGAGTTATTTTAGCTCCTGCACCAATACCTGAGCCTCCACCTTCCTGCTTATTTTTCGGATCTGTTCCCTCTCCACCACCGGTTCCACATCCAAAGGTAACTGTTATAAATGGTACAAGAGTTATATCTCCTACCTGTATTGGTTTACCTACAACAGTCTCTGTTTTAAAAAAGTTTTCCAATTTGGAAAATAAAACTTCTGTATTTTCTTTAATATCCATATAAATACCTCCATTTTTAATAGCTTATTTCTTTTTTTATACATGATATGTGAAATACTTTAAATAGTGTAATTACAATCAATATTATTCTACATTTTCCACTAACTTCTAAATGCAAATTAAAAACTTCATTAAAAAAATCTGGAATTACTCTTATAGAATTTTTAGGTAAAAATGAATAAATTACATTAAAAACTCCACACAACATACCTGTCATACTAGGATCATCAAATCCATAATTACCTTCTATCTTAACATACTTAGGCTTGATTATAGAAATAATCTTTATTATAGAATCTTTATACTCATAAAGTTTTTTAACACCTTGTATGATATGAGAAAATTTATAAGTTGATTCATCCTGTATCTTGTCTTTTTTAGAATTTATATTTGACTTTTTAGTAAAACACAATATTCTTACAGATAAATGGCTATCACTATTACTCCCTTTTAATATTATAGAAATAATATTAAAAAATAAACCAATTTCAAAATTATATATTATATTATTTTCTTCAAAAGTAGACTTTCCCCTATATGTTACATTACTTATCAATAAAAATATTAAAAGAATTATAAGGATTAAAATTATAGATCCCATTACTTTCAAAATAATCAAAATAAGGATTCCCCCAGACTAAACTTAAAATATCCATTATTATCTACTATATATCTATAATACTTAAAAGTTTAACAAATTTATATATATTTTTATTATTTTTTTTGTTAAAATCTATATGTGACTTACGTTAGGAGAAATTAATTATGCTTTTTTTCTTATATTTATCAGGAATTTTAGCCATGTTACTTGGTGTAACCTTATTCCAAAGACAAAGTAAAAAATAAAAAATAAAAATTATAGTGATGAACTTATATTACACTACTTTGCAAAAAAAGCGACTGAAAATATAATGATAATGTGCTTAGTGGTAATAATCGTATCACTTCTACTTCCTCTTTTAATATGGACATTATCACCTAAAGAGGTAGGGGGCGTAGATAAAATTATAGAAACTGACAATTTATCTCCTATTTTTCCTTATAATAAAAATCAATATATAAAAGAAGTAACCGATAAAGATGTTAAATCATATATTGTAAATGTGGGGGAACCATTTAAGTAAGATCTCCAAAGTTTCGACAGCAAATCTACGGAAATAATAACTACTAATAAAGAAAATGCTAAGTGTGAAAAAGTAGCTGAATACACTATAATAAAACTATTTGTATCTGACAAATAGAACTAATTTAGAAACTGTATAAGGGATGGTTTAAATGAGAAATCATTTTTGTATAAAATTAATATCTATATTTATAATAATTGCAGTTAGTTTTTTAGGCTATAAAATTTATACTTTAAATAATAGAACTACAACTATTTATAAATACAGCGAAATTCAAATACCTTTAAAAGATAAAATTATATGGGATGATACTTCTATAAAAAATATTTCTGTAAAAAGTAAAGACAATGAAACTATGGATACCTATGTTTTTCCATCTGTGGATGGCAAAACTCTCTTTATAAATCCACCTATAGATGGTTTTTACGATGATGATAAAATTTGCGTTACCTTATCTCCTAACTTACATTTTAAAAATTATAAAATGACGGAAGAAAAGAAGTTATATTTTCAGGTGAAGAGTGGAAATGATATTACCCTGTCCAAGGTACATAAAGAGCCTCAATATGGAGATATAATAGGCACTGAAGATACCTTTATGGGCTATCAATATACACATTATGGAATATATGTAGGTAATAATAAAGTTATTCATTACTGTAGTACTACGGGTAATTCTAAAGATGCCAAGATAAAGGAAACAGACATGTCCCCTTATTTTAGAAAAGGACATTATTTTATTTTAAACATAAAAGGTGGTTCACAATTTGATTCAAAAGAAACCGTTAAAAGAGCAGATATGCGAGAAGGTGAAAGAAGTTACAATTTATTACAAAATAACTGTGAACATTTTGTAATTTGGGCTAAAACAGGTTATTCAAGATCCTACCAGATAGACAGCCTGTCCCAAGAAAAATTAGCCCAACTAAAAATATTCACAGCCATGGGTATAAACTTACAGTAATCAACCACCTATTTGATACATCATCTTCTCACTTTCACTTTTGTGTTTAGAACTCATATTGTGCTCCTCGGGTTTTCCTAGTATTCCTCGTTTTAATTCTTCTAAAAGGAGTTTTTCGTCATTTAAGCAGTGTTTTAAATTTATAACTTTGTCCGAGTGAAGACATGGTTTTAAATCTCCTATAGACGTAAGTCTTAGTCTATTGCAATCTTTACAAAATTTACAGCTCATTGGACTTATAAAGCCTATGTTTCCCTTATATCCTCTCACCTTATATAGGGAAACAGTACTACTTTTAGAAGTAGGCTGGGAAATTACATCAAAATTATCCTGAATTTCCTTTAAAACAACTTCTGAAGAAAGATTATCATTCTCGTATAATTTTTTTCCTTCTCCTATAGGCATAAGTTCAATAAATCTAATATCTACTGGTAAATTCTTCGTAAACTCTACAAAATCCATAATTTCAGTATCATTAAAACCCTTTAATAAAACTGTATTTATTTTAACAGGAGTCAATCCTATACTTAAACATTTATCAATAGATTTTAATACTGCGTCCAAGTTTCCACACCTGGTTATAAATTTATACTTATCTGCTTTTAGGGTATCTAAACTTATGTTTACCCTTTTTAATCCTGCTTCTTTTAATTTATCTGCCATATCACAGAGCAGTATGCCGTTGGTAGTAATTGCCACATCCGTAATTCCTTTTATGTTAGCAGTTTCCCTTATTAAATACTCTATATCCTTCATTATAAGAGGTTCTCCACCAGTATATCTTATTTTATTTATTCCAAGAGTTGCTGCTGCTTTAATAATTTTTAATATATCTTCAAATCTTAACAGATCACCATAAGGTCTTTTTACTATTCCTTCCTTTGGCATACAATAGATACATCTTAAATTGCACCTATCTGTAAGTGAAATCCTAAGATAGTTTATACTTCTTCCATAGCTATCTTTCATACAATCAATCCCCCTAAGTCACTATAATTAATTTTTATATCTATTACGCTGTACTGCATAACTCAATTATACATGAAATTGTTTACAATTGTTAGTTCTATACTCAATAAAATTTCTCTATACCTTCCTTATAAGCTTTATATAGCCGGAAATTAATGAAAATTTAAACTTTAATTAACTTCCAGCTTTATTTGTATATAAACTAATTAGTGAACAACTTCATTAAAGCCAAGTGAACGTACTCTTACTGAACTTTATACATACCTTTGCTTTCCATATATTTATAAATGGATTCCCCATGCTGCTGTTCTTCTTTTTGTATATGGTTTAATACATTTCGGACATTCGTATCTCTAAATTCAAATATGGCTGCATTATAAACTCCTGAAATATATTTTTCTGCCATAAGCATATCCTTACACATATCCTCGTCACGTACTTCACACATACCTACAGGTGACATAGACGGGCTAGCTATACCTGATGTATTCATTTTGCTTGTACCTTGATTACTGTTTAAATTAGGTACCTCACCGCCCAAAATACAGTTAATAGAATTTAAATGCTCTTGCTCAACTGATGCATTATTTATAAATAGCTGTTTCAACTGTGAATCATTTGTTTGATTAGCATAGTTTGTATATTTTTGTATACACATGGATTCATGACTTTTTTCATCTTCTAAAAGCATTCTTTCTTTATTGCTTAAAGTTATTGCCATAAAAACACCTCCAAAATTATTTTGTATAATTAGAAGTGAATTTATACAAAAATGCTTCAAACAAAAAAATATAATTTCATTTGAAGCAAAAAAAATATTTCAACCGTCTAAATAAATAGGAAGGTTTATGCAAACTCCTATAAAATACAAAAATATATAATTGGAGGGTACACAAATTATATAGTAAAAATACTACAGAAGCTTACACAAACTTGTTTACCAAATATGTGATTATTCAATTCCAGTCACTATATTTTAATACTATTAACAAGATGATTATACCATTAAACATCAGCATTTAAAACCTTTATTATAAATTTTACAAAGCAATTTATATTAACACAATTTATAAGTATTGAATATATTATCATTGTAAAGAGACTTAAGAGGTGAAAATAGTGTATTCAAAATTTGTTCCACATGTGAACTCAAGATCAATGCCATCTGCTGGCTTTCCTCATAATTCAGGTAAAAAATTAGCAAGGGCTTACGTTCCTATGCAGCCTTATATTGGACTGCTTCCTTTAAATATGGCATTAAAAAAAGGTACCATATTTCCAAATTTAGTTATGCCTTTCCCTGAAAACGAAGATTAAATAGTAGTCATTTAACTAGTTGTAAACCTATTATACGAGGAGGTACTAATATGAATGATCGTAAAAAACTACTAGATGAAATTCGCCAGCTTGAATTTGCCACAGTAGATTTAAATTTGTATCTAGATAATTTTCCTGATAACAAGAAAGCTCTGTCTGATTACAATATGTTCACAAATCAACTCATCCGTTTAAAAAGGAACTATGAAGACAGATTTGGTATTTTAACTAACTTTGGATATTCCGAGAGCCAGTTTCCATGGACTTGGATAAACGAACCCTGGCCTTGGGAATGTGGAGAATAGGAGGATTGGCATATGTGGATTTATGAAAAAAAATTAGAGTATCCTGTAAAAATTAAAACAAAGGATATTCAAATGGCTAAATATCTTACTGCTCAATACGGAGGTCCAGATGGAGAATTAAGTGCTGCTATCAGATATTTAAATCAACGTTATACTATGCCCAGCGGTAGAACTAAAGGATTACTTACTGATATAGGAACTGAAGAGTTAGCACATGTTGAAATTATAGCTACCATGATATATCAACTGCTAAAAGATGATACCATAGATGAACTTAAAGAAGCAGGATTAGCCTCCCACTATACCCAACATGGAAGGGCTACTTTTCCTCAAGATGCTAATGGCGTTCCATGGACATCTGCTTACATCCAAGCTACAGCAGATCCTATAACAGATTTACATGAAGATATGGCAGCTGAGCAAAAAGCTAGAACAACTTATGAACATCTTATAACTCTAACAGATGATCCAGATGTAATAGATGTGCTTAAATTTTTATGGGCAAGAGAAATTGTTCACTTTCAACGCTTTGGTGAAGCCCTTGTACATGTACAAGATAATATGAATGCTAAAAAGTGTTTCTAAATTGAAAGTTGGCTTATGCCAAATCATATAATAACAAATTTTAATATCTTAAGCGTAAATTAAGAGTGGATAGTTGAAAGTGGATAGTAAACTTAAAGCCTATTGAAGCTTTGCTTAAATAGCGCTATATTTAAACTTTCCGTAGTATTATCGAAGAAAGTCATCCCTAACTATCAACTTTCCACTCTCAATTTTTAAATGTATTTTATGTACAAATTTAAATTTTAAGCAGAATCACTTCAAAGATCTTCTAATTCAAAAACACATATTACCTACTTACAACATTTACAGGAGATCCTTCCAAAAATCTTTCTAGATTCTCTGCTGCAATTTCCATAAGTCTCTGTCTTGATTCTTTAGGTGCCCAAGAAATATGTGGGGTAATTATACAATTTTTTGCCTTCATCAGGGGATTGCTTTCCTCTATAGGCTCTGTAGATACTACATCTAAAGCGGCTCCAGAAATTTTCCCACTATTTAACGCCTCTGCTAAATCTTTCTCTACAATTAAAGGTCCTCTAGCATTATTTATTATAATTACTCCATCTTTCATTTTACTTATGGAGTCTTTATTAATGATACCTCTATTACTATCAAATAGTGGACAGTGTAAGAAAATAACATCTGATTCTTGAAATAATTCATTTAATTTTACGTATTTCATACTATTACTTTCTAAGTTTTTATTCTCATGTTTATCATAAGCAAGTACTTTCATGCCAAATGCCTGTAGTATTTTTCCTGTTGATTGTCCAATTCTACCATAACCTATAATTCCTGCAGTTTTATTAGCTAACTCAATAAGGGGATATTTCCAAAAACACCAATCTCCATTGCTTGCCCATTCTCCGTTTTTTACTGCCTCACTATGAGCCCATACATGGTGACACAGTTCAAGAAGCAGTGCTACTGCCATTTGGCTTACGGAACTTGTCCCATATGTCGGAATATTTGTTACAGTAATTCCTAATTCCTTAGCTGCATTTACATCCACCATATTGTACCCTGTAGCTAATATTCCAATATATCGTAATTTAGGTGACTTTTCCAATATACCTCTAGATAATGTTATATCATTGGTAAAAACAATTTCTGCATCTTTTATTCTCTCCAATATTAAATCATTATTACCGTTATCATGGGAAGTACGATCATAGACATTCAAATCTCCAAGCTTTTCAAGGGGTTCCCAGCTTATATCTCCGGGATTTAACGTATATCCATCCAATACAACAATTTTCATGCTAACTCTCCTCATAATTATAAATTTTCTAAGTGTAAAATAATTTTATACACATCAATATAGGATTATGTATAAATTAAAATACCTATAAACTCAACTTTCGCACATATAAAATTTTCACTTAATATAAAAAGCTTGCGAAGCAAAGCTTCGCAAGTTAAGAATTAATAATGAAAAATTGCTTCGCAAAGTTTTTAAACTGCAAGAGTTGAATTTTCTAAGTAAAAAGTAACTTTATACACCTTGATATATGGTGTAGATTAAAATACTTATAAAATAATTATAAGTATTTTAACCACAAAAATCTATATCTGGCCTGTAGCTTTTAAAACAATTTGTGCAATCATGGTAGCAAAAACAAAAGTGCCTGTGTAAACAGTTAATGCTACAATAATTATCTTCCAACTTAAGGATTTAAAAAGTTTTAAATCCTTGCCTAATGACAAACCGGCAAAAGCTAAAACTGGAGTAGTAAGAGCAATCATATCTATTTTTTCTAAATACTGTTTGTCCAAAAAAGCACCATAAGGATTAAGAGGGCTTGTAACCAAAACGGCTACTATAGATACCCAAAACACTGTAGGAATATTAGCAGGCACAATTTTTTTAATTATAATACCTAATAAAGTAATAGCTAATAATATAGCCATGCCAATAATTCCTATCTTTAAAGGAACTTTATTTTTTATAGTA
Source organism: Clostridium coskatii (assembly GCF_001675205.1). Lineage (NCBI taxonomy): Bacteria > Bacillati > Bacillota > Clostridia > Eubacteriales > Clostridiaceae > Clostridium > Clostridium coskatii. Next base: position 147,467 of record NZ_LROR01000053.1, read on the forward strand.
TTTCCTACTAAAGCAATTATTCCAACCCAAAATAAAATAAATGCCTCCTGAATAAGTCTTTTCATGCTAGATTTCCCCTCTCTTTTTCCTATTTCTTCCGATTTTAGGTTCTAACCAACCATATAATTTATTGGCAACTGGTAAAGAAACAAATAGCGTAAAATATATTCCCACTATGGTTGTTATTAAATTAGATGCTGCTGCAAAACTAGCTATTTCCTTAGCCTTTGCAGGGAAAACAGCAGTAATAGCTCCTGAAGCTGCAGCCATCATACTTCCAGATCCTACTCCTGATCCCATGGCTAGTGCCAATGGATTAAATATTTTTACTGATCCAATATATCCAGCAAGAAGTCCTATATAAATTGCACCAAATAAAGTTCCACAGATATAAATTCCCATTACTCCACGTCCTTCTGGAGAATCCATACCATACTTTTCTGCAATAATTGCAATATTAGGTTCACGATCAATAGAGAAAGTAGCTCCTACTGCTTCACGTTTAAGACCAAGTAAAAGAGCAATTGGAAGTCCTAAAATTACTGTACCTAAAAAGTGACCGAGTTCCTGGAAACAAAGTGCCCATCCTGATTTAACCAACATAACAATAGAAGGTCCCATTGTAGCACCTATTTTAGCGACAAACAATATTACTACAATTCCCATAATATCATTTGACAGCTTCATTTCATCTTCCGACATAATTTTTAACTTAGGTAAACTTATAATTATTCCAATAACTAATGCATAGAGCATTGGTAGAAACACAAGATATCCTGGCCCTAGTTTTATTTTCTTTTGACCTATTAGCTCTGTTACTACAACTAATATAAGAGCTAGGATAAAAATTTTTAAATATTTTTTTAACATTATTTTGCCCCCTAATAATTTTTTAGCTAAAATGAATTTATGTTAATTATTAAACTCATCCATTACCTTTAGATATTCTTCTTTAGAAAACTTAGGCTTGAAATTTTTTACTATATCTTTACCTTTTTCTGCACCATTGACTAAAAGATCTATTACTGTCATTGCAAATAACTTAGCTGGCAGAATACAAGCTGATCTATAATCCTCTACATTAAATTCCTTTGAATGTAAATTTCCACTTACACCGCCTACATAAGGGTGTATGCTTGGTATTAGCTGAGATATATCTCCCATGTCCGTTGAAGCAAAAAAATGTCCTCCATCTAAAATGCTTTCTTCAGGAAGAAATTCCTTACAATTATCTTTATATATATCATTTAATTTAGCACAGCACTCAAGAGGTAGATAACCTGGTATAGTTTTAATAACTGTTTTTGCACCTATTGCATCTCCCCCAGCTTTAAGAGCTCTATCAACTTTTTTGTTGGTTTTTACCATGGCATCTATAGTTCTTGCACGCACATAGCTTTCAATTCTTACATCATCAGGTACGCTGTTTACTACGTCTCCTCCTTTAGTAATAATAGGATGAAATCTTATGTAATCTTCATCTCTAAAAGTTTCCCTAAGAGCATTTACACCCATTAGTCCCAGCATTGCTGCATTTAGCGCATTTACACCTTCATCTGGTGCTTCAGCAGCATGAGCTACTTTTCCTATATATTGTATTGTCTTTGCAACAAATCCATTGCTGGATTTACCTATTGAAACAGTAGGTTTAGGACTATTTTTTAGAGAGTGCATCATCATAGCTATATCTACATCATCAAATTCACCTTCATATATGAGCTGCTGCTTTCCTCCAAAAAAATGAAGTTTGCCTTGCTTTCGAAGTTTTTCTCTATAGTCAAATTCAATGCATTCTTCTGAAGGTACTGCAAAAAAAGTCACATTTCCATCTAATTTGTTTGAAATTCCAGAAAGCTTTAATCCTACAGCAGCACCAATTAAAGCTCCTAGTTGAAGATGATGACCACAAGTATGAGCTGCTCCAGTTTCTGGATTTGAATTTTTATTTTCCCTACATATAACGGCATCTAACTCTCCAAGTACAGCTATATTTACACCTTCACACTGATCTTTTAATTTTGCCTTTACTCCAGTTAAAGCAAGACCATCTCGATATTTTAAACCTATTTCGTCAAAAATGCCTTTTACCTTCTTTGACGTTTTCTGTTCCTTGAATCCTAATTCTGGTTCCTTTTCTACAGATTTTGAAAAGTTTATTATTTTTTCTGCATTTTTTTCAATTGTACTACATACCAACTCCTTTAATTTTTTAATCTCTTCTTCTTCCATTATGTAATGCCCCCTAAATTTGATTTATAAATACAATTATAACACATTTTATGACAAATTCATTTTTAGCGAAAAACAACATGGATTATGTCGAATAATTTAGGGAAAATAAATATATGGAGGTAAGTTATTATGAAAAATAAATCTTTGTTTCAACCTATTAAAATAGGAAAGATGGAAGTAAAAAACAAAATATCAATGGCACCTATGGGGGCTTTTGGACTTGTGGATAATGAAGGTTGCTATAATCAAAGAGCTATTGACTATTATGTAGAAAGAGCCAAAGGCGGTACTGGCCTTATTATAACAAGTATCACTAAAGTTGAAAATGAATTAGATAAGGTTGTACCAGGTATTATTCCTGTTATTTCAACAAACCCAGGAAGATTTCTAATGACATCTTCAGAGATGACAGAAAGAGTTCATGCTTATGGTGCAAAAATATTTTTACAACTAACAATGGGCTTCGGAAGAAGCGGGGCTCCAGGGACACTTTTAACATCCCAACCTGTCTCCGCTTCAGATATTCCAAATTATTGGGACCCAACTGTTACCTGTCGAGCACTTACTACTTCAGAAGTAGAATGGATAGTTTCAAAGTTCATTGAAGGTGCCGATATTGCTCAAAAAGCAGGTTTTGATGGTGTTGAAATACATGCTGTACATGAAGGCTACTTGCTTGACCAGTTTACACTTTCCATATTCAATAGAAGAACAGATAAATACGGCGGAGATCTAAGAGGACGACTTCAGCTTCCTATAGAAATAGTTCAGGGCATAAAAGCAAGATTAGGAGATGACTTCCCAGTAGGCTTAAGATATAGTGTAAAAAGCTGCATAAAAGATTGGAGGCAGGGAGGACTCCCAGATGAAGACTACCTTGAAAAAGGTCGTGACTTAAAAGAAGGCCTTGATGCAGCAAAAATTCTAGAAGCAGCAGGATATGATGAACTCAATACAGATTTAGGAACTTATGATGCATGGTACTGGTCACATCCCCCTATTTACCAAAAGAACGGATTATATTTACCTTATACCAAAGAACTAAAAAAAGTTGTAAAAATTCCAGTTATAGTTGCAGGAAAATTAGGTATACCAGAAGATGCAGAAAAAGCTCTTGATGATAAAGCAGCAGATATGATTGGACTTGGAAGGCCACTTCTAGCAGATCCATACTGGCCAAAAAAAGTTCTCTCAGATAATTCTGAAAGAATTCGTCCTTGTATTGGATGCCATACTGGATGTCTTGGAAGAGGATTTGAAGGAAAACCTTTGAGCTGTACAGTAAATCCAGCTGTAGGTAGAGAAAGGTATTATGAAATAAAACCTACGCTTACACCAAAGAAAGTTATGGTTGTAGGAGGCGGAGTTGCTGGAATGGAAGCAGCTAGAATTATAAAAATGAGAGGGCATGATGTTACAATTTATGAAGGTACAGATAAACTCGGCGGAGTAATTATTCCAGGTTCCGTACCTGATTTCAAAGTAGATGACAGAAGGCTAATTGATTGGTATAAAAGTGAAATAAAGGAGCTTGAAGTTAAAGTTAATTTCAATACAAAAGTAACAGAAGAACTTGTAGAAGAAGAAAAACCAGATGTAGTTATAATTGCAACTGGTGCAAAAGAAATTAAAATAAATGTTCCTGGTATAGAAAAAGATAAAGTTATAACAGCTTTGGAACTTTTAAATGGCAATAAAAAAGTTGGCAATGACGTACTTATGGTAGGTGGCGGACTTGTAGGCTGTGAAGCTGCACTTTATCTTGCAAAACAAGGTAAAAATGTCACCATTGTTGAAGCAAAAGATACATTATTAAATTCAGGTAAACCAATTCCACATATGAACAAAATCATGCTCATAGATCTTTTAAATATGTATAATGTGAAAGCCATTACAAATAATTCCCTCTTGGAAGTAACCGATAAAGGTGCAGTACTTATTAATAATAAATTTAAAAAACAAGAAGTATCTGCAGATACCGTTACAATTGCCGTCGGGTTTAAATCAGATAGAGAATTATACAACAAGCTAAATGGAAATATAGCTGACTTATACTTAATCGGAGATGCATACCAATCTGCTAATATAATGAATGCAATTTGGAGTGCCAACGAAATTGGGCTCAACTGCTAAAATATAAAAAACTTATAGAGTTTCTAGATTGAAAGTTAATTTCAATTGAGAAACTCTATAAGTTTTATTCTTCTGTTTTGAACTTATTTACATTTTCCATTACATTATTGACAATATGCAATAGCTTTTCAGCTGAATTAGTAACCTCTTCTGCAGAACTACTTAATTCCTCAGCTATGGCAGCTATATCTTTAGAAGATGTAGAAATTTCTTTTGCTGAAGAAGATGACGTCTCTAAATTATTTATTATAATAGATTTGTTATTGTCAGCCTCAATCATAGATTTATTAACTAGATTTATTCCTGGCAGCAATTTTTCTATATCATCAATTATTACCCTAAAAGAACTTGCAATGTTGTTTACAATACCAATTTGATTTGAAAATTGACAATCTACATTTTTAGTATCAGCAACAACAGCATTACTTTGATTAGAAACATTTTTTAAAAGTTCATTAATACTTTCAGATGAAGTTTTTGACTGTTCTGCAAGAATTCTAATTTCATCTGCCACTACACTAAATCCCTTTCCAGCTTCCCCAGCTCTAGATGCTTCTATAGATGCGTTTAATGCAAGTAAATTAGTCTGATCTGATATATCATTTATTAAATTTGTGATGTCACTTATTTTATCAATATTAGCGCCTAATCCTTGAATCTTTTCTGCAACAGATTTGAATTGAACATTTAAATCATTTATTGATTTTATTAGTAAATTCACATCAGTACTGCTTTTCTTGGACTTTTCGCTAATATTATTTCCCATAACGCTAAATTCATTTATCATCTTAGTAGCATTTTCTATTCTTTTTCCAAATTCATCAAACACCTCTTCCATGCTTACAATATGGTAGGCTTGTTTTTCGGAATTTTCCGACACTTTATGGATGATTAAAGAAACATTTTCTGCAGACAGCGACATTTCTTTACATATACTATATAAATCATCAGAACTTCCATGGGCGTTACTCACATGTTCTTTTATATTTATTAAAATATTTCTAACTTTTAATCTAAAATCATTTAAAGAATGCATTATTTGTTCGATTTCATCCTTTGTTTTCAATTCCACATTTCCCTGCAGATTACCCTCACTCATATCTACTAATTTACTTTCAATTATGCCAATGTTATACTTTAATTTTTTTGAAAATAACCATACCGAAACTAAAGATATAATGACAGCAATTATAACTTGTAAGATGGAGAGATAAAAGAACAATTTTTTAATATTTTCAAATGTGGACACATCTTCATCCACTCCAATAGCAGCTATAACTTGTCCAGATGAATTTTTTATTGGAGCATAAGCTGACATATAAGTTCCCCATTTATCTGATGACGGTTCACTATCAACAGCAATACTACCATCAAAAGCACTGATCATTCCACCCTGCATTTCGTAGCTTTCCAAATAATCTGCTGGATCAGGTGAAGCATCTATCAAAAATTGTGCAGCTTTATTATCTTTTTTTATGTAAACATAAAAATTTTTGATATCTTTTTTTGCCTTGAATACTATCATAGAATTTAATACTTCACCATATTCTTTAGAATTGTTAGATTTATCCTTTATTATCTTTTCTATCTTATTCTTATCAATAATCCTAATTGATTCTGTGACAGACTGTTTTGCTTTATCCCTCAGTTGTGATTCCGTCCTCTTAAGTATAACAGTACAACTTATCAAAGATATTGCTACAATAGCACCAACAACTACACATACTAACCTGAGAATTTTGGTCCCAAGTTTGCTCATAATTTTAAAATCCCCCCTCTAGCTTAAATGAAATCTATTAATGCTTTTACTATTAAATTACAAACATATACTTATAAGTATTATAACTTGTTATAATATTTAAGTCATCAATAAAAATTTGTAAAAAACACCTCTAACTTCAATCGCACTGCATTTTAAATTTTTTGTTTAGCCTTATCAAAATATTTAATGAGCTGAAGGTTGTAAAAAGTATCAGAGTATAAGTTGATTTTTCGCTTAGAAACTCTATAGAACTCCTAATTTGGGAGTCTATATTTATCAGTATTTATTTCTTGCTTAGAAATTTGTTTTCCATCCTTATAAGTAACTTTGTAAGCTTTTACAGTTAATACTGTTTTATTATCTTCCTTTGTTGTTTTAACGCTATTTACAAGGTTATAGGTTTTTTCAGTTAATTTGGAATTAGAATAGATATTAAATGTTAAATTTCCATCCTCTACTAAGCATTCTATATATATTGGATAATTCAATGTATTTTTAAATTTATAATCTATATTTCCATAGTCTACTGTCGCATCCATTCCAAGTTCAACATAGCTAACAGGTAAATTATGATGATCCCTCTCTATAGGTACTATACCTGCTCTTACTACAGCATTATGAAGAGTACTTGACACCTGACATACTCCTCCTCCGAAGCCAGATTCTAACTTATCACCTACAATAACTCCAGCAGCTTGATATCCTCTCTTTTCTGTTCTTTCTCCTACTATATTATTAAAACTAAAGATTTGATTAGGCATTATTGTAATTCCATCTAAACTCTTTGCTGCCACATTAATATTATTAGCTCTACTATCTGTGGATGATGAAAAATCAGTTGTAAAACTAGATATTTTCGTATCTATCTTTTTTAAATCTGATTTTTTCATTACAGGCTGAATTTCTTTCATTTTAACATTAACCATTACATCTTTAGTATCTTTGCTATTAATTTCAGCTTCCATATCTTCAATAAGCTTGTCCTTATCAATCTCTTGACCCTGCTTTTCCGAAGTAACTTGAAATTTATCATTTTTATCTCTAGTTATTTTGGCATCTATTGGTTTTTTATCAAAATCATTCTCTATTTTTGATATAATTTCTTCAGCCTCACTTTTATTATAACTGTACTTTAAACTAAACTGTTTTTCTTTTGCACTTCTTATAATTTTATATTTATCATAAATACTACCTTTTTTACCATATTTAAAAGCATCTTTTACAGTATCCTCTATGTTATAATTCATATTCAGCTTCGAATAGTTTATTTTATATACTTTATTTCCAGCTTTAATCAATATATTTTTTTTCAATGCTTCATTTACATATTTGTGCTTTAAAGTATCTACAGCCTCTTTTTCAGTTTTTCCACTTAAATTTATGCCCTCTACTTTAACTCCTGGATATATACGCTCATTATATCTATTAACTACAAAATGTACTAAGAATACATGTAAAACATAAATTGATAAGATCAATATGCATAGTGACCTTATCATTTTCTTTTTATTAATTCTAAATTTTATTGTCTTTTTCTCATTTTCTTTTTCTGTAATTTTTACCATTTACTATTGCAAATCCTCCTATAAACTAAAACTCTATTAAAATGGATTAATTTTATAAATAAATACACGAAACTTCACCTAAATTATATAATTATGTTATTTTATACTATATATAATACACCTATTTTGAAACCTTTACTATGGATTTTATCATATATTCATGCTTTTCCAATACTTTGAACTTTTATTGGATTTTAAATGACAAAAATGCAAATTCTAATATATAATTAATATAACAACATTTGTTGATTTTGAAAGGAGTTAATATAAATGAAATACGTTCTTGACGTACATACCCACACTATAGTTAGTGGCCATGCTTACTCTACTTTATTAGAAAATGCCAAATATGCTAGCGAAATAGGGCTAGAGCTTTTAGGGTCAACAGAACATGGACCTTCTATGCCTGGTGCCCCTCATAAATGGTATTTTGAAAATCTTAAGGTACTTCCAAGAAAACTTTTTGGTGTAACTATGCTTTATGGATGTGAAGCAAATATTATAGATTATGAAGGAAATCTCGACTTATCAACAGATCTGCAGGAAAAATTGGATATAATCATAGCAAGTATCCACGAACCTATAATGGAGGCAAATAAAAATCCAGACCTAAATACCTCCGCTCTATTAAAAGTTATGGATAACCCTAATGTACATATTTTAGGCCATACTGGTAATCCAAAGTTTCCAATTCATGCAGAAGAAGTAGTTAAAAAGGCCAAAGAAAAAAGTATACTTATTGAAATAAACAATAGTTCCTTCGTAAGTTCACGAAAAGGCAGCGAAAAGAATTGTACGAAAATAGCAAGTTTATGTAAGGAATACGGAGTAAAAATAATATTAAATAGTGATTCCCATTTTGCTTACCGCATCGGCGGCTTCGAAAGTGCAATAGAAATGTTAAAACAAATAGATATGCCAGAGGAACTAATCATAAACAGAAGTAAAAAGGATTTTCTCAGTTTCTTAAAAAGTAAAGGAAAAAACATTCAATAAACAGAGTTCTTGACATCAGATGGAGTTTTAACTCCACCTGATGCCAAGAACTCTGTTTATCTAATTAAATTTATATTTTTTATTGGTTAAACGATAGCCATATTCAACTACTTTTTTTCCAAAACTGCCATGAGCATTAGATATTATACCAAATAAACAGTATCTCATATCTGAATAGAGATTTTTATTTACACTCTTTAAATAGGACCACAAATCAGTTTTCTTTTTAAAGTTTTCCTCACTTCCCGAAACTATAAGGAGCACTGAAGAAATTGTCATCATCATAGAAAGATAGTTTCTCATGTACTTGTCCAAACGTTTATTAGGTATCTTATCAAATTTACAGTAAAAGTCTATCATACGTTTATTCACATAAAGCTGTTGATCTATCCTTTTTATCATGATTTTTTCATTTACAGATTGATCTTCCCTGCCAATAAAATATCTATATAAGTTGATATCCATGTAGTAAATTGTCTTCACATATGGAAGAGGTTCATAAACAAACAAGTTATCTACATAAAAAGTATGCTTTGGAAGCTCAAGTCCACATTCACACAAAAGAGATTTTCGATATATAACAGAATGCATGAGAATGTACTGAGATATCTTAAATTTACCTACATCATCCCATCCAAATATATGATTCTCGGGTAACACATTTTTATAGTTAACTACATGACTGGTATTATCTTTAGAATGCTCATAGACATAATTACATATCATCATATCTAGTATTTTTCCCTCTTTATAAAGTCTTTTCAGCACATCTATAACTTTCAACATTCCGGGTACATCAAGCCAATCATCAGAATCTACAACTTTAAAGTATATACCCGAGGCATTCTTAATACCCGTATTTACAGCCTGACCATGACCTCCATTCTCTTGATGTACTGCCTTTATAATATTAGGATATCTTGCTGCGTAATCATCTGCAATTTCTGCAGTATTATCAGAAGAACCATCATCAACAATTATTATCTCTACATCTTCTCCACCTGGAAGGAGAGTTTCTATACAATGTCCCATATAATCTGCTGAATTATAGCACGGAACTGTAAATGTTATTATCTTCATCAATATTATTTCCTTTCCTGCTACAAATAATTTCATCTGCCAAAATTAGTGCCCTCTCAATTATTGCATCCATGTTATAGTATTTATATTCTGCAAGTCTACCCAACAAATAAAAATCACGTAAACTATTAGTGAGTTGTTTATATTTTTCGTAAAGCTTAAAATTATCTGAACTAATTATAGGATAGTAAGGTGTCTCACCTTCAGAACCTGTATATGACTTTGGATATTCCTTCATTATAGTCGTCTTATTATAAACACTCTGACCTGTTAAATGTTTGAATTCCGTAATTCGTGTAAAAGGCTGGTCTACTGTATAATTTATAGTTCCCTTTGACTGATACCATGTTACATCATGTGTTTCAAATAAAAAATCTACAGTTCTATAGGGAAGACGTCCAAACTGGCAGTCAAAAAATTGATCTAAAGCACCAGTATATATTACTGTACCTTTAAACGGTCTATCCTCAAAAAATATATCATCTTCTATAATTTTCAAGAGTTCATTTGCATCAGTGTCAAGACGCAAACTTATATTAGGATGGTCTAATAACTTATCAAAAAGGGAAGTATATCCATTAGCTGGTATTCCCTGATATGTATCTTGAAAATAACGATTATCACGTGAAATTAGTATTGGGACCCTAGCTATAACAGACGAATCTATTTCTTCTGGAGTAACCCCCCACTGTTTTTGAGTATAATTGAGGAACACATTATTATAAATAAAATCAGCAAGTTCCTGAAATTCACTATCCTTATTATTTCCCAGTTCTGCAATGGTTAATCGCTGACCCATACCATAAGCAGAAACAAGCTTTTGTTCTAACCTATCTGCTTTTTTCAAATCGAAGGCCATATAAAGAGAATTTAAATTAAATGGGACAGGCATCAATTTTCCATATACATTTGCCAAAACTTCATGAGAATAATCCCTCCACTTTGTAAATCGAGAGACATAGTCAAATACACGCTTGTTATAAGTGTGAAATATATGGGGTCCATATTTATGTACTAGTATACCATCCTCATTTAAAAAATCATAAGTAGTACCTGCAATATGGCTGCGTTTTTCCATAATCAATACCTTTTTACCTGCCCGCTCTGCTAGTTCCCTAGATATCACCGCCCCTGCAAGCCCACAGCCTATTACTAGGCAATCATATGTTTTATTCATTTGTTCATATTTCCTCCATTCATTATGTATTGTGTCTTATGCAAAAAAATTATATACTTCATCTTAAAATAATCATTATTATATAAAATTAACCTCACTTATTTTTCATTTTTATAAGTACCCTTATAATTTAATAGTACACATACCTCTTGTTCATAGCAAGACTCTAGTACAATATTTATTTGTTTTTAAAAAAATGTTTACTTTTAATTGTAACAAAAAGAGAGATATAAATACCTCTCTTCACTTATCTAATGTTTATCCGAAATACCGCCGCTTTTTTCTTGAAACCTATCACACTGATAGGTGGGTGCCCTCACAGATGTTTCTATCTCTTAAATGCCTTAAAGGTCTCACAGAAGGTACATATACACATCAAAATATTGAACTCCCTTATAAATACTGTAGGATCAAGATAAGAAGCTAATCGAATATTTCAGAAATTATTTTCTTTTAATGTGACGAACGGAAGTTAAATCTCTAGTAATTACTCACACGTTCTTCAAACTTCACTTATTAGAAACTACCCTAAACTACTGTAAATCAATACCTTTAGTAAACTTAAAACAAGTTTGCTATCATTCTATATATGTATATTATCACATTAAATTAAACATTTCAATTTAATTTTAACACTACTTTAGATTCATTAAAATATACCTTCTGGAAAACACTTAGCAAATAAAAAACAATCTCAATTTTCAAATTGAGATTGTTTTTTATCTTACTATCTTAATGAGCTCATCATTTGATTAGATTCATTTTTTAATTGTTGTACATCCGATTCTGGGGCATCTTTTGTAGGATACCATCCCTTTTGTCTCATAGTATCAAAAATTTTGTATTGAATATCCTGGGCATTTTTAAAATTGTTTACTAAAGTGTTTCTCAAATTAGTACAAGAAGTTTCTGTTATTCCTGTACTATATGCTGAAATAACCTGTTTTTCACTAGCTAAAAGGTCGTGCATAAGTTCTTGTTCATTCATAATCTAATTCCCCTTTCTTTTTATTGATGTGAATCTAAATAGGATTTTAAAGATGTAAAATTTTGTTTGTGGACTTGAGCAGCTTCATTACACAAATTTTTTATTTGCGTATCACTGCATCTTCCTGAACAATCATTAAATTTCTTGTTCATCAGTGCTTCGTATTCAATTTGATCCTTCAATACCTTTAAATTTCCAGTATCCAATTGTTTGTTGCCAGTTGTCATAATTTCTACCTCCCTAATTTTTTTTACAAGTATATTATTACCTTATAAATCAAATTTATGTATATAACATTCAAGATCATTGAACATAAGCTCTTAGGCATTTTCAAAGAAATAACCAATCATCATGCTAGTCTATTTTTTCAAATACCTTATTGAATATTTTTTTATTAAAAGGAAAAATTAATCTTATCTGAATATATAAAGGAGCGTAGGTTTATGAATAAATGCTGTACTAATCCTAATGCTATAGAAGGAATTTTAGAGTCTTACTGGATAGACTCCACATCCAAAACAAATTACCCTTCTTTAAAAGAAGACATACAAGTTGATATTGCAATCATAGGAGGCGGCATAGCTGGAATTACCTGTGCCTTTCTACTAAAAAAAGAAGGTTTTAAAGTTGCTGTATTAGAAGCAGACAACATAGCAAACGGTACCTCCGGTCATACAACTGCTAAAATAACTTCCCAACATCATTTAATATATGATAAATTAATAAATGAATTTGGAATGGAAAAGGCAAGACAATATGCAGAAGCAAATGAAAATTCCATTAGATTTATAGAAAATTTAGTAAAAGAATACAACATAGATTGTGACTATAAACATGTACCTGCTTATATGTATACCCAGGAAAAAAATTATGTAAAAAGTCTAGAAAAGGAAGTAAAAGCTGCCCAAAGTCTTGGATTAAAAGCAGAATACTTGGATAATATACCTCTTTCATTACCCATAGAAGGCGCTGTCTGTTTTAAAGATCAGGCCGAATTTCATCCTAAAAAGTATCTTTTATCCCTTGCTGATAAAATACCTGGAGATGGCAGCTATATATTCGAAAAGACTACTATAATAGATGTAGAAAGCGAAGCTCCCTGTATACTTTTATCCCGTAATGGAAAAAAAGTAACCTCATCAAAACTCATTATAGCTTCACATTTTCCGTGTTATGATAACTTAGGTTTATATTTTACTAGACTTAAACCAGATAGGTCTTATGTATTAGCATTAAAAATTAAAGAAAAATTTCCAGAAGGTACATTTATAAATGCAGAAAGTCCCGGCCGCTCCCTTCGTTCTCAGACTGATAATGGAAAAGAAATTGTGCTTATTGGAGGAGAAGGTCATAAAACAGCTCATGGTGAAAACACTATAAATCATTATAATAATTTGAAATGCTTTTCTGAAAATATATTTAGTGTTGAAAAGATTTTGTATCAATGGTCTACACAGGATTACATAACCTTAGATGGGGTACCTTATATAGGCAAATTGACTTCATCATCAAAAAATATCTATGTAGCCACAGGTTTTGGAAAATGGGGAATGACGAACAGCACCGCTGCCGCTGTCCTATTAAAGGATTTAATTATGAATCATGACAATCCTTGGGAGCAAATTTATAACCCTTCTCGTTCTATAACACTTAATTCTACTAAAAACTTTTTTGTAGAAAACTTTGATGTAGCCAAACAACTACTGGAGGGAAAACTTAGTTATGCCTCCAGTGAACTCAAAATTAAAAAAGGGGAAGGAAAAGTTTTTACTTTTAATGGGAATAAGTATGGAGCTTATAAAGATGAAGATGGCATTACCCACATAGTAGATATCACCTGCACCCATATAGGATGTGAATTAGTGTGGAACGATGCTGAGAAAACCTGGGATTGTCCTTGTCATGGTTCTAGATTCAGCTACGAAGGTGATGTAGTAGAAGGTCCTGCACACCGCAGGTTAAATCATTTTAGGGAGAAACCAAATAAACCTGACCCAAACATTGTTTGATATATAATGTTCCAGCAGAAATACGCGTTACTGAATTCCACAATAGGCGGAGGATGTAAATAGAATGAAAAAATTTATTAAAATAACATCAGTTATCCTATTTATAATTATAGCAGCGGGTTTTTTCATTATTGAAAATTTAACTAAAACAAATAGTGGTAAACTTGATACTTATGTCGCAATAAAATTACACCTAAACAAAATTTTAAGCCCTAATTCAATAGATGCTAAATCAATAAAAGAAATCAGAGAATACTTAAATACCCAATCAACTAAATGGTCTAACAATCCCATACCATTTTCTAATATAAAAAACACTACTATAAAGGTAAACTCTGAAAAAATACCAGTACGTATATATACTCCTAAAGATAGCAGCAAACTTCCTATTATTATTTACTCTCATGGTGGTTTCTGGATTGCAGGAAGTATTGATAATTACGATAGTATTTGTAGAAAACTTTCGCAGAATACGAATGCAATAGTAATATCTGTAGGCTACCGCCTTGCTCCAGAAAATCCTTTTCCTGCTGCAGTTAATGATATGTATAATGTACTCCAATGGACTCATAAAAATGCATCAAGTATAAATGGAGATGGAAGATATATAGCACTTACAGGGGACAGTGCAGGCGGAAATCTTTCTGCTGCAGTTTCTCTCATGTCAAGAGATAAAAATGGTCCTCCTGTAACTTGTGAAGTGCTAATATATCCATCCACAAATATATTTCAATTAAATAGTAATTCCTGGTCTTATTTTGCCAATAATCTTAACATCTCAAAAACAGACATGGAAAAATATATCTCACTATATGTTCCCAAAAAAGAGGATAGAAAAAATCCTTATGCATCTCCTCTTTTAGCTAGAGACTTTAAAAAGTTACCTGATACACTTATAATAACAGCAGAAATTGATCCCCTCCGGGATGAAGGTGAAGCTTATGGTAAAAAGTTAAAGGAGGCAGGAATAAATACACAAGTTACCCGGTACAATGGTGTACCCCATGGATTTATTTCAATGAGTAAAATAACAAATAAATCAGAGAAAGCCTTAAATGAGATTTCTCTCTACCTTCAAAAAGAGTTTCACAAACATAAATAATATAAACAGATTTCTAAGCATCAGATGGAGTTTTGACTCCACCTGATGCTTAGAAATCGTTATCCAGGGACGTAGCTGCTCTTTACTCCAACTTGAAGAAGTGGGAGTATTAGAGCAGGTAGTCATCGGACAAATAAAAAAAGGCAAGTTTTAAACTTGCCTAACATTTCTTAAATGGTGCGAAGGATGAGATTTGAACTCACACAAGATTTCTCTTACTACCCCCTCAAAGTAGCGCGTCTGCCTGTTCCGCCACCCTCGCATTACAATAGTTATTATAATGACTTTTTATTAAACTGTCAACTAAATTTTAAAATTACAAAAAATTTACAATAATTATAGAAGTATTCATCTGCAAATTCTTGTATAAGTACTTATATACCCTGTAATTTACTTTTACACGTTTAATATATTTATCCGTTTCTTTAAAAGGTATGTATTGTATATTCTTTCCATCTTTAGAATGATCGGAATCCTTCAACCACTTTTTTACATTTCCCCTACCTCCATTGTAAGCTGCCAAAATTAAATCCATATTGTTATCAAACTCTGATTTTAAATTGTTCAAATACCAGCATCCCATTCTTATATTAAACTCAGGATCATTTAGCATGTTATCTTGGAAATTTGATACTCCCATCTTATCTGCCGCCCATTCTGCAGTATCTGGAGTTATCTGCATAAGTCCTATAGCATTTTTGTTGGACCTTACATTTTCTTTAAAGTTACTTTCTGTCTTAATTACAGCCATTACAAAGTAGGGATCTAAATCATATTGTTTTGCATATTTTGCTATATAAGTTGAATACTTTAATGGATAACAATATCTTGCAATACTTTTTACACATAATACAGCTACCATTATTAGTATTATAACTATTGCTACTTTTTTTAGAAACCTCAATTTTTTTGTGTCTTAAAAATTATATTTTAGGACACTTCACCCCCCCATATTTTCTGCTTATTCTTATAAATATCTCCTTTAATTGTGTTTTAGTTTCATCTAAAGTATTAGAATTATCTAGTACAAAGTCCGCATACTTTTTCTTTTCTTCCAAAGGCATCTGAGAGTTTATTCTGCTAAGCACTTGACCTTCCGCTAATTTATCTCTACTTTTTACCCTGCTTATCTGTACCTCTTTATTTACCCAAACTAATAGCATTTCATCCAAATAACTACAAAATCCATTTTCTATGAGGGTAGCTCCATCTATAACACAAATTTTTTCACATTTTTGTTCTAATTCTTCTACTTTTTTTAATATTTCCTTTTTAATGAAAGGCATTATAATACTTTCATATTTAGTTCTTTCTCCTTCATTAGAAAATATATAATTTCCAAATTCTTTTCTTTTAAGTTTACCTGAAAGATCAATAAATCTTTCTCCAAAAATACATTTAATTTTTTCAATTATTACAGGATATTTTTCAATTACTTCCCTAGCTATAATATCTGCATCCACTATACTTATACCGTGCTCTCTCAGTATATCAGAAACAGTGCTTTTTCCGCTTCCTATACCTCCAGTAAGCCCTATTTTAATCACAGTTTTCTTCCCCTTTATACTAATTTACTTAGCCTCATACCAATTACTTCCTACACTTATATCTACTTCAAGAGGGACTTTCAGTTGTAAAACTTTTTCCATTTCTTCTTTTACTACAGATTTTACATTATCAATTTCCTCTTTATACACATTTAGAATTAGTTCATCATGTACCTGAAGTATTAGTTTGCTTTTTAATTTATTTTCCTCTAATCTTCTATACACATTTACCATAGCTATTTTTATTATGTCCGCTGCACTGCCTTGAATAGGTGTGTTCATTGCAAGTCTTTCTCCAAATGACCTCACTATCTTATTTGAAGATTTTATCTCAGGTATAAACCTCCTTCTATTCATAAGTGTAGTAACATAAGAATTTACTTTAGCCTCTTTTACTATATCGTCCATATATAACTTTACCTTCGGATATCTTTCAAAATAAGTGTCTATATAAAGCTTTGCTTCTTTTCTAGATATTTTTAAATTTTTAGCCAAACTAAAGTCACCTATTCCATAGACTATACCAAAGTTTACTGCTTTAGCATTACTTCTCTGAGCAGATGTAACTTCATCTATAGGTACCTTAAACACTTCTGAAGCAGTTTTTGTATGAATATCACTATGATTTATAAACGCACTTATCAAATTTTCATCATCAGCAATATGAGCAAGTACTCTCAATTCTATCTGTGAATAGTCTGCTGAAAGTATAACACAGTCTTCATTTTCTGGAACAAATATTTTTCTTATCTCTTTACCCATCTCATATTTTATAGGTATATTTTGAAGATTAGGTTCTGTACTTGAAAGTCTTCCCGTAGTTGTTACCGTTTGATTAAAACTGGAATGAATTTTGTCATCTTCCTGTATTACTGCTTTAAGTCCTTCAATATATGTTGAATACAATTTAGTAAGCTGTCTATAGTAAATTATCTTTTCAACTATAGGATGTTTATCTTTTAATTTTTCAAGTACTTCTGCATTAGTGGAATATCCCGTCTTAGTCTTTTTTATTACAGGTAGATCCAACTTTTCAAATAAAATTTTTCCAAGCTGTTTTGGAGAATTTATATTGAATTCTTCTTCAGAAAGAGAATATATTTCTTTCTGTACTTTATCTATTTCAATTTTAAATTTACCTTCTTGTTCCACAAGCTTATCTTTATCAACCTTAAAGCCTTCACATTCCATAGATGCAAGCACGTATATAAGAGGCTGTTCTACTTTATACAAAAGCTCTTCCATATGAGCTTCTTCTATTTTCTTTGTAAGCTCGGAATAAACCTTACTAAAAAGCACAGTTTCCTTAGAAAAAAATTTTTCGTCATCTTCTGAAATTTCAACTCCCGTATACTGTCTTATAATATCCTTAAGCTCATAGTCAGATCTCGATGAATCTATAAGATAAGCTGCTATTTTTATATCAAATTCTAATTTTAAAAATCTTATACCCATTTTATATAATATGCTGCAAGGAACTTTTACATCATACCCTACCTTGGATATACCTTCATTTTCAAATAAAAGTTTAAAAAGTTCTACTGCTTTATTTTTATCTTCATTATATATTTCATTTATATGTATCTGAAAGTTTTTTTCATTTAAACTTATAAATACCTTATCTATATAATTTCTAGAATAACTTTCCTCGTCTTCTACTTTAAAGTTTATATATACTAAATCATTATTTTTTAAAGAATTTACAAAATCACTAAACTTGTGTAAAGTATCTATTTCCGTAAATTCAACATCAAATTCCTGTGCTTTATCCTCCTGGATTTCGTTAAGCCCATGAATTTTGCTTATCAAAGATTTAAATTCAAGTTTTTCAAACACCTTCTTTAATCCCTGTGCATCATACTCTTCCTTTGACTCAATGGACTCAAGATCCATTTCCACAGGTACATTAGTCATAATAGTTGCAAGTTTTTTACTAAAAATAGCCTGCTCCATATTATCTTTTAAGTTTTCCTTTAGCTTTTTTCCACTTATATCCTCTACATTTTCATATACATTTTCTATACTCTTATATTGTTTTATTAATTTAAAAGCAGTTTTTTCACCTACACCAGGAACCCCAGGTATATTGTCTGAAGTATCACCCATAAGTCCTTTAACATCTATAAACTGTGTAGGAGTTACCCCATACTCTTCTATCATCCTATTTCTATCATATATCTCTTTTTGAGTTATACCTTTTTTAGTTATAACTATCTTTACTTTATCTGTAGCAAGCTGAAGGGCATCCCTATCTCCTGTAACTATATAGACCTGTATACCATTTTTTTCAGCAAAGACAGATAGTGTTCCCATAAGATCATCTGCTTCAAATCCATCTATTTCAAAAATACTTACGGACATCATTTTTAATATTTCCTTGATTACTGGAAATTGCTCTGACAATTCAGGAGGCATCTTTTTTCTTCCAGCTTTATATTCACTGTATTTATTATGTCTAAAAGTAGGTGCACTTCTATCAAAAGTACATACCACATAATCTGGTTTAATTTCCTCCTTCATTTTAAGAAGCATATTTAAAAAACCATAAACTGCATTTGTATGGACTCCTTCTAGATTAGTTAGATCTGGGAGTGCGTAAAATGCCCGATGCATCAAACTATGTCCATCTAATATCAGCAACTTTTCATCATTCATTGAATTACCTCCAAAATTTCATTTATGAAGAAACTGTACACTCTATATATAGTATCATTTTTATTGTAAATTAGAAATAAAGTATTGTAAAAATTTTTATCTTATTCTAAAATTAATATAAACACATTAAAACTATAATTATATCATGTACAAGTTAATAATTCTATAATTAATTTTTACTTTCACTGCAATTAATAATTTCAACTAATTAAAAATCTTTAATATAGCAATTCAGATTCAAAATATTTTCTATTTAATTTCTATACTAAATATATAAATATCCTATGTATTACTAATTGCAGTCTATTTTCAAGGAGGCTTTTATATGTTACTAAGCTATAAATTTTCGAACAACATTCCTCTATTTAAATGTGATATTTGCGGGAACTGCAGTAATTTTGTAGAATCCACATCCTACACAAATATAAAGAACAGAGGTTGCTGCTGGTATTTTCCAAAATACAATCTAGTAGATATTAAAAATATAATAAACAATGGGAACATAGATTTTATATACTATTTATCTTCTATTCCAAATTGTGTAGAAAGTTATAATATCAGGGTAAAAGGAATCTTTTTTAAAAATCAATATGACAATTACACTGAAAACAATATAAAATACAGTGATTTTGACAGTAGTCTCTTTTTTAGATTATGTCCTTTTTTAAAAAAAGATGGGTGCAAATTAAGTTTTTCTTTACGACCACATCCCTGTAATTTATATTTATGTAGAGAGGTCCTTCAATTGGCAGGTAAAGTATACACCATGTATTCTCGAGAACGAAAGGATTATTATGCTTATTGTAACTATTTTAATGAGTGCTTAAAAGAAGACTTAGAATCTAATAATGCAACCTTATCAGATAATTTAGAGGAATCTTTAGATATATTAAATTCTTCCATATTACCTCCTTTTCAACCTAGAAAATTACAAAATATTTACATAGATTATTCTATATGTCACCATAGTGCCTAAACTTTAAATTTTTAAGAATACTTTTTGTTAATTTAGGTTAAACTTATACTGCCTTGATGATATGATAACTCCCATTAATTCTATGTAAAATGATCCTAGTTTAAAACTAGGATTATTTTACACTCACTAATTTTCTATTATATAGTCTATAATTATGAATTTTATAGGATTCTTTGATAACCTTTTCATTTATAAACCTTTTATTATTTAAGTAATCTTCAAAATTATAAATACACATACAAGAAGCACTCATTTCTAAAATTATATTTAATATATTTCTATTAAAATTCAGAAAATTATTCTGGGAAGTATTATAGATGGCATAATCAACCTGTATAATAAATCTTACGCCTACATATCCCTCTTTATTAATTTTATCTATATACTTTAAAACTTCTCTTCTTATATTATTTACTTTCAACCTTGGATACTCATTAATCACTTGTGTCATATCAACGTATTCCACACAATTATTTTTTGTGTCAACATACTTTAATAATTTTTTATACAGTTTTAAATCCGTGTATACACAGATTTTCTCTTTTCTTTCAATACCTTCTTTTATATATTGACACATATTTATAATTAAATGTTCTAATCCAAAGTAATAAAATGAAGAATTAAGTCCAAAAATACTATGATTAATCATATCTTTTTATCCTTTACAAAATAAGTTTATTGTTTATGTATTCTACATAATATATACATACTCCTCTTAATATTCATAAGTATATTACAAAATATTTCGTCACATATTTGTATTTTTATACTTTAATTTTTATAAAGTATTTCATTTTTTACATCGTTCCACTCTATTCTACTTATTATATCAGAAAATTTTCCTGTCATTTATAGATATAAAAGCACACAGAAGAAGTGACAGGCACTTCCACCTATAACAAAAAGGTGCCATATGGCATGATTATAAGGTATTTTATCTAACATGTATAAAAAAGCTCCCACTGTATATATGATTCCACCTGCCACCAAAAGAGCTATTCCAGCTGGAGGAAGAAGTAATAAAAGTCTTTTCATAGCAAAAATTATTATCCATCCCATGGCAATATATATTAGTGTAGACACAACCTCATGTTTGCCTATCCAAAATATTTTCATTACTATCCCACAAATAGCCATAATCCATACTATTCCAAATATCATCCAACCTATAGAATTTCTTAAAATAGTAAGTGTAAAAGGAGTATAAGTTCCAGCTATTAATAGATAAATAGATGCATGGTCAAATATTCTAAAAACCTTTTTTACCTTTAAATTAGTTATACTGTGGTATAAAGTGGATTCTAGGTATAGAATAAGCATAGAAACTCCATAGATAGTATAGCTTACTATATACCACTTATCTCCCATCCTAGCAGAAAATACAATCAATAATACAAGAGCTGCAATTGACAGAAGCGTACCTATTCCATGTGTTACAGCATTAGCTATTTCCTCTCCTCTTGTATAAAACTTAAGTTGATTATCCATATTAAACCACTCCTTAATAAATTTTGCATGTCTCATACGTAGTTATTAAAACTACTTTGTGATATGTATATATGATAACATGGTATATATATAAGTTCAATATCTATTTCTATTTTTATAGTAAATAGATTGATTTTTTAGTATAATAAGTATTGTTATATTATTATTTGCAAAATTTATGGAGGCATACAAAATGTTAAAAAGAACTATTACTGCTGAATTAATTAAAAAATTTAATGAAATGCTATATAAAATACTAGATGATATGGATAATGAAAATTATGAAGGAGCCTTAGATTTAATAGATAACGCTTTCAAAGACATTTTTAGATTGAGCATAAAATTTTTCAATTCCCTATCTCTAGAAAATATAATGGAAATGGTAAAAATTAATGGGAGCATAGTTACAGACAAGTGCATAATCATGGCTAAATTGTTGGAAGAAGAAGGAAACGCCTTAGAATTTCAGCACAAACTGGATGATGCCTTTTATATACATCAGAAATCATTAAATTTGTTTTTGGAAGCTTATTTAAATGAAAGCACCAATTGTGATTTAAAAAATTATTTTTCAGATATAGATCCTTTAATAAATAAACTTTGTGAATATAAGCTTTCTTTTACTCTTTTAAGTAAAATAGCAGATTACTATGCAGAGACTAAAAGATATGATAAAGCAGATGATATAATCTATGAAATACTTGAAGAAAATAATCATGATGCAAAACATATAAAATTCGCAATAAAATTTTACGAAAATTTACTTTTAAAAAATGATAATGATTTAAACTCTGGAAACTTACCAAGAGAAGAAATAGAAGAGTCTTTGTCTTCTTTAAGAAACATATTACAAAACAAATAAAATCCCACCATGCCGTATTATGAGTTATTTTGAACCCGCCCCAAAGCAGGTGGGAATCTCCTTCTTACTTCCTGTCTCCATTATAAATGGATATCATTCCACAAGAAGAGTCCGATTCCCGTTTATAAAATGTTCGGTCAAGACTAACTCATTCCACGCACACAGCAGGAATATTAATAATTTTATTATACTACATTTTTTAATATTTATGTTTACCCTTTGAATAATTCATATTATTTTATAGATATACCCAATTCTTTTAACTGAGATTCATCTACTACATTAGGAGCTTCCGTAAGTGGACAAAATGCATTCTGATTTTTAGGGAAAGCTATTACATCTTTTATATTATCGGTTTTTGCTAAAAACATTACCATCCTGTCAAATCCATAAGCAAGTCCGCCGTGTGGTGGTGGTCCAAACTTAAATGCTTCAAGCAAATATCCAAACTTCTCCCAGGCATTTTCCTGTGAAATACCAATTACTTTAAACATTCTTTCTTGAAGTTTAGTATCATGTATTCTTATGCTTCCTCCGCCTAATTCTTCTCCATTTAGAACTATATCATAAGCTTTTGCTCTTACTCTTCCAGGATCACTCTCTAAATACTGTATATCTTCGTCCATAGGTGCTGTAAATGGATGATGCTCTGCCTGATATCTTTGTTCGTCCTCATTATAGGATAGAAGAGGGAACTCAGTTACCCATACAAATCTAAACTCATCATTTCCATCCAATATGCCTGTTTCTTTTGCCATATGAACTCTGAGTGCACCAAGGCTTTCAAATACCACTTTATTTTTATCTGCCACAACAAGAATAAGATCTCCTGGTACTGCTTCCAATTTATTTAATATATTTTTAGTATCTTCCTCAGTTAAGAATTTTGATATAGAAGATTTAATTCCATCTTCCTTATATGCTATCCATACAAGTCCTTTGGCACCATAGTCTTTTACAAATTCAACTAGCTTATCAATCTGTTTTCTTCCCATTTTAGCTGAATTTGGCACCTTTATGGCTCTTACAGAACCACCAGCTTCAATTGCACTTTGGAAAACCTTGAAATCTATATTCTTTACAACTTCACTTATATCATTTATTTCCATGCCAAATCTTAAATCAGGTTTATCTGATCCATATTTCTCCATGGCAATTTTATAAGGCATTCTCTCTATAGGTAGTTTTACATCTACATTTAGGATTTTCTTAAATACCCTTTGAATAAACCTTTCATTCAAGTTTATTACATCATCTTGCTCTACAAAAGAAAGTTCCATATCTATCTGGGTAAATTCAGGCTGTCTATTCGCCCTCAAATCTTCATCTCTAAAGCATTTAACTATCTGAAAGTATCTGTCATATCCTGAAACCATCAAAAGCTGTTTAAAAAGCTGTGGTGATTGAGGAAGGGCATAAAACTTTCCATTGTAATTTCTGCTTGGTACGAGATAATCCCTAGCACCTTCTGGTGTACTTTTGCCAAGCATTGGAGTTTCTATTTCTAAAAATCCTTCTTCATCTAAAAAGTCTCTTACTACCTTTGCTGTTTTATGTCTTGTCATAAGTATTCTCTGCATATCTGGTCTTCTTAAATCTAAATATCTGTATTTGAGTCTTATGTTTTCAGCTGCATCTAAGTTTTCCTTTATGTATATAGGAGGTGTTTGAGACTCTGAAAATATCTTTATATACTCTCCTTTTACTTCTACCATACCTGTTGGAATTTCCGTATTTGGGGATTCTCTTTTTACAATAGTTCCTGTAGCTGCTATGCAGTATTCAGATTTTACATTATCTGATTTTTCAAAAGCTTCTTTATTTATCTTCTCTCCAAATACAATTTGAAGTATTCCTGTTCTATCTCTTAAATCTACAAATATGAGTCCACCTAAATTTCTTTTTCTCTGAACCCATCCCATTACTGTAATTTTTTCACCTATGTTACTTTCTCTCAGTTCACCACACATGTTGGTTCTCTTTAGTCCATTTAATGATTCTCCCATGTTAACACACTCCGTTTATAATCTAATTAAATCTGAAATTTTGTCTAGTTCTTCTAATTTAATTTCAAATTGATTGCCATCTTCCATTCTCTTAAATTTAGCAATTCCACATTCTAGCTCGTTGTCTCCAAGTATTACTGTAAACCTAGCTCCAATTTTATTTGCATACTTCATTTCAGCTTTTACGCTTCTATTTGTATGGTCGCATTCACATCTTACATTTTTTTCTCTCAATTGATTTACTAAATTAAGAGCCTTTAACTTAGCGTCATCTCCCATAGCTCCTACATATAAGTCTATGTATGGCCTATTAGGTATCTCTATTTTATTTTCTTCCAGAGTAAGAAGTGTCCTCTCTATTCCCATTCCAAAACCTACAGCAGGCATTTTAGGTCCTCCAACTTCCTCTATTAGATAATCATACCTTCCACCACCGCATATTGTTATATCATTGTTTATTATTTCAAATACGGTTTTAGTATAATAATCAAGTCCTCTTACTATTAAAGGATTTATCTTAAACTCTATATTTACAGCAGACAAATACTTTTGTAAACTTTCAAAGTGCTCCTTACAGTCATCACATAAGTAATCAATCATCAAAGGTGCATCTTTTACTATTTCTTTACAGCTTTCCACTTTACAATCCAATATCCTCATAGGATTTTTACTGAATCTGCTTTTACAGGTGTCACATAATGCATCATAATTTTCCTTCAAGAATTTTTTTAATGCTTCATTGTACTTTTTTCTGCAAGTAGCACATCCTATACTATTTATATTTAATTCAATTCCCTTTACTCCCAGTTCCTTATATACTCGCATAGCCAAACTTATAACCTCAGCATCCAGTGAAGCATTTTCTGCACCAAATGCCTCTATACCAAATTGGTGATGTTCTCTAAGTCTTCCTTTTTGTACATTTTCATATCTTAAAACCGGGGTAAAATAAAATAACTTAGTTGGTTGAACTTCATTATACAAACTGCTCTCCACAAAAGCCCTCACTGCAGGGGATGTACCTTCTGCTTTAAGGGTTAGGCTTCTTCCAGCTTTATCTTGAAAGGTGTACATTTCTTTCTGAACAACATCTGTAGTTTCACCTACTCCCCTTTCAAAAAGTTCAGTATATTCAAATACTGGCGTCCTTATTTCTCTATATCCATAAGAAGCTGCTATATTTTTGAATTTATCTTCTAAATAATGCCACTTATAAGACTCCGTAGGTAATATATCTTTAGTACCTTTAGGTGCTTGTATAGCCATATTAATTTACTCCTTTTTTATTTTATATTTTCTTAAATTATAGATTATAAGTGAAATTTAAAAGTACATTTAAAAATTTTAATACAAAGTATTTAAAAGATCTATCTTTTTTTTCACCATTTCATCTATTCTTCTCACATATTCTCCTACATCTTTTATATTTGCCTGTCTTTCGAATCTATTTTCATCTAAAAACATGACTTTTGTAACAGCATCTGCTCCACAAGCTATTATAGTCTGCCTTTCTTCAATCATTTCCACATTATAAAGTCCTCTATGTTTTCCTGAGGTATATCCTATGTTTTCCATATTACCTACCATATTTTTTTGTCTATACATATAATATGGTTTCATGTTCATTGATTTAGCCAAAAGTGCAGTTCTTTCATACATCAAATTTAATTCTTCATGACCTGCAATAGAATAACTTATATTATTCACTATATTTTCATATAGTCTAGATGCTCTTTTTACAGACATACCATGCACAGTTAAATTATCTGGCCTAAGTTTTTCAATTTCATCGCAGGTTTTATTTACCTCCTCTATTCCTTCCCCAGGCAATCCTACAATCAAATCCATGTTTATGTTGTCAAATCCATATTTTCTTGCCATATGAAACTTTTCCCTTACCTCATTTACTGAATGATTTCTTCCAATAAATTTTAATGTGCTGTCATTCATAGTCTGTGGATTTATACTAATCCTATTTACTCCATATCTTTTCATGGTTTCAAGTTTATTTGAAGTAATACTGTCAGGTCTCCCACATTCTACATCAAATTCTTTTATTTTATAGTCCCGTACAAAACTATTATATATTTCATGCATTAATTTTTCAAATTTTTCATTATCTATAGAAGTTGGAGTCCCTCCTCCAAAATATATACATTCTATATTTAACTCATGTTGTTTTATGTATTCAGACATTTTCTTTATCTCATAAGTCAAACTTTTAAGATAGAGTTCTACTAAGTCCTTACAACCTTTAATAGGATTAGATGCAAAGGAACAATAAAGACATTTAGTTGGGCAAAAAGGCATTCCTACATATACACTTATATTTCTGCTATTCGAATTTACTAAGTTTTTTTCCGAATTTGCTACATCTATACAAAGTTCTGCCTTACTTTTATTACAACAAAAATGTTTATCAAAATATCTTATTATTTCATCCCTGCTCTTGCCATCCTTTATAAATTTTAAAGTTATCTTACTAGGTCTTATTCCAACTAAAGTTCCCCATGGTAAAGTCTTCCCTGTTCTATTGGTAAAATACAAAAATACTGCTTTTTTTATATTTTCCCTCTCACTTAAACCACTTTCAAATTGCATTTTGCATATGTCATTTTTATCATCTATAATAACTTCATTTTGCAATAACTCTATATTAAAATTCCAACTTTCATCTTCCACAAAATTTATATCTGCAAAATCATAAAATAAATTGATCATTTGAAATATGTGATATCTATATTCCTTACTATTTAGTTTAACTTTTATCTCCATATCAATTAAAATTGTCATCTCTTTTCTTCTTCATACATTGTAAAATTAAAACTTATTCTCCGTATATTTTTACAACATTCAGCACGTTAAATATTTTGATAAGTCTAAGTAAAAAATTTTAAAAAAATCTAAGAACTTTTGAAAACTCGTACCTCAAACAATTCAAAAGTTCTAAGTTTTTTAAATTTTTCGCTAAGACTTATACACAAAATATTTAAATGTGCTTCATCGTTGTAAAAATAATCCTGCGAATAAGTTTGAGTTTTAAAAATGCTGTGCAGAATTGTAAGTAAAATTTGACCTTATACTAGAAGATATGATGTCAAAATTGAAAACACCTTTAAAAACTTTTTTATGAGTCTTAGTGAAGTATTTTAGAAAATCTTAGGAGTTTAGCTATGTTTGAGGTACGAGTTTAGCTAAACTCCTTTAGATTTTCAAAATACCGAACTCTAGACTTACTAAAAGTTTTTATGGTGTTGAAATTTGACAGCATAGCCCTAGTATATGTCATTTTTTACTACAATGCTTAAATCTATAAAAATGGATTATACATTTTTTCTTCTTTGATAGGAGGCTGGACC